>CALHBL010000379.1 GCA_937930825.1 uncultured Bacteriovoracaceae bacterium | reverse complement strand
TCAACCGCCAATGCAACTGCTTGCGACCTATAGCCAAGACTTTCCGCCCCGTCTGCGTGAATTACAAGCAAGCTTTATTCCCTCTATAGATAAAGGTATGACTACCGGACAAAAGTATATGCTTATGCTCCATGGCCGTGGAGATAATATGGAGTCTTATAGGCTTCTAGCAAAAGAAATTAACGTCACCGGACTCAACTACATCCTCCTCAACGCTCCAGCACAAATGGAGCTTGGCTTTTCTTGGTACCATGACTCCTTTGACCTTAAAGATGAGCTCTACCAACACTCTATTGCGCTCCTTTTGCAGAGTATAGATTTGATTAGAGATAGTGGCATTGCATTAGAGAACCTCTTCATTCTTGGCTTCTCCCAAGGTGCGAGAATGGCCTTAGATTGCTTCTTTGAACATGGCTCTCGCTTAGCAGGGGTTTGCGCTCTTAGTCCAAGAATGAGCACCTATCACGACTTTTCAAAGATCTCAGAGGATTGCCTTAAGACACCTCTATTTAGCGCTCATGGGCAGCTAGATCCCGTTATCCCCTATGAAGAAACAAAAGAAGCTATGGCCACGTGGAGCAAACACATAGAAGATATTCAGTTCCACTCCTATTCTATGGCCCACGAGATTGATATTGCCGAAATACAGGAGCTAAGAGCATGGCTTAATCAAAACCTTTGATCTCCCCGTATTAAAGTCGCATAATAAGAGCATGGAAAAACAAATCTCAATCAGAAATAAGATCTTATTCTTCTTTAGCGTTCAATTCGTCTTTATAGCGCTTGATCAGTGGAGCAAGACCTGGGCAGTTCAAACCTTGAAAGGAAGCTTCCCACGCCACTACTTCTATGGAACCTTTAAGCTTATGTATGCTGAAAACACGGGGGCATGGGGTAACCTTGGAGGAAATTGGGGTGAACCCTACAAGAGCCTCTTTCTCATCTATCTTCCCATCGCTGTTCTTGTTATCTTTGGTCTCTTTAGTCTCTTTTCAAAGAAATTAAATAATACAGAGTTTTGGGCCTATAGCTTAATAGTAAGCGGTGGTGCTGGAAATTTAATTGACCGAGTTCGCTTTGGCTATGTGGTTGATTTTCTCTATGCTGGTATCAAAAGACCTTTTGAAACTAATATTTTCAATGTAGCAGACGTTGTCATCATGACTGGCTTTGGTCTTATTGTCCTTAATATGATTCAGGACTACCTGAATAAAAAGAAAGCAGGGCCATCTATTAGTCAGAGTTAAATTTTCATACACTGACTAGAATCTAGACGAACTCAGTACTCCAAATCACTACTTCTCTATATTATTTCAATAAGTTAGAAACTTCGTCACCTAAGAAAGTTTGGCATAAAACTTGTAACTATAGCAGTAGAGACACTTCTTTAAAAAGTGAGGACACAATGAGAAAGTATACAATCGTTAGGGCCACTGGGCTTGCTAAGAAGGTTATGAGAAAACAAAATAGAAAGAAATCTTGCTCAATCAAAGTAAGAGAGCAAAAGAAATATGCTATGAAGCAATATCGAAAAATGATCGAAACTAAGAAAGTGAAACCCAGTGGACTTGGCCAGGACTTTTCAAAAAATCTTGAAATGGCCATCCTAGCAACGATTGGTCTTGCGGTTCTAAGTGTAGCTAAACCTCAATTAGGGATTCTTGCTTCTATTTTCTCAATTCTTATAGTGGCCGTAGTTATGGATACTAAAATTAGAAATATGAATGAAAAGAGCAAGAAAGAATCTGATGATCGAATCGAGCAATTATTACAATTGGTAAGAAGTGAGAAGAAATTCTCTGCAATAGAAGTAGCAGCAGCAAAGAGAAAGATTAAGGAAATAGAAGCAAAGCAGACATCCATTACCAATAGAGTTGGAGCAACTCTTGTCTCTTCAATACAAAAAGATGAAGGAGCAGAATCTATTTTTAAGAATGCAAACTAACCAACAAAGAAAACTAAAACTAAGGTTTTAAAACGAGTGAGCTATGAGAGTGCTGCTTTACATCCTTCTTATTTAACCACTGGGCCCGATGGCCACCCTTCAAATATATATTCACCTGATCATTAGTAAAGGGGCCATTAAAGTGCCCTCCATTTCCCGTAGGGAGAATCCCTAAAGACACACTAGAGTCTTTAAAATCAATTAATCTTCTGATGCCTGCTCCATGTTTCACCTTAAAATATTCACTACGACGAATACCAAATAGAGTCTCTACTTGAGAACGTACTCTACCAACAGGGTAAGGACCTAAATTAAAAACATTACCCCATGGACTTACTCTACTTAAAGGATGTTCAAACTCTATACTAAGAAGATCTCCCCACTTCCATTGAGCATGATCCTTACCAAGATAACTCTTTAATATATTCACCGTTATTTGAAAGGAGGAGTTTATAATATCACCTCTGTTTTCCTTCTCTTTAGTTTTCAAATTATCCCAAAATGGTGAAGAAGGGTCTGCAATAAGATTTTTTAAAAAAACTTCAAATTTGGTAAGTCTACTAAAGGCCATATAAGCTGTTCCTCCTAAATCATCTTTTAGAGTAAGTTGAACTAATTGCTCAACCCACATATGAAAGAGAACACTTCCAAAACTGTCTTTACCACTATGGCCATTCCAGTCTTTAAATTTACCTATAATTTCTTTTTGCATTTCTGTTTGAGCTCTTACTTCACTTAGGAGAATATCTCTCACTTCTATTCCCTTAACTACAAATTGATCGTTCTGTATCGATATTAATCCATCAAGAGACCACTTCTCCTTAGTTGCTAACAAGTTTTTAATTCGTTCAATACGTCCACCAGATTCAGGTCTCTCATTTGTCGTTACGATAACTCCACTTTCTGGATTAACCTCACCGGGGTTTTCATTTATCGTTAAGTACCGTTCATACTCATGTACACCACTGTGGCCTTCAAGGATTTGATTGCCTGTAAAGCCTCTACGCATAGGAATCTTTCCCATGACCTTCCAAGCAATATTTCCTTTAGTATCGGCCCAACTAATATTTAGGGCAGGTGTGGCCCCATAATCAAGGGCACTATTAAGGTCTGAGAGACTCTTAGTCCGCGAAAGTTTATAGAAGGCCATTGCAATATTATTTTCAGGGTGGTGATAAGACCATTTAACAGCATGATTTTTAGAATCATTAATAATTGGTCCATGAGGAGTAACTCTCACTGTGACTTCATGATCTTTGTGATCCTTAATTTTAATTTTTTCACTATATTCTTTTAGTGGAACCCAACTTCCTCTATACATCACCTGCTTTTTATCATTGATTCTTTCATCATAAATATCTAAATTATCTACCTCCGCCATTGTTATGGCCCATCCCCTATTCTTATCATGGCCTATAAGAGGAAACGCAAAGAGAGGAATAAAGTGTCCATAAATCTCGTGTTCAGGTGTTCTTATATGCGCTTCATACCAAAGAGAAGGATTAGAAAGAATAGTTTGAGAATCATTGGAGAGGAGCGCGGCGCCTGAAGTTGAATGCGCAGGAGCTATAATCAAACTCAGAGAGGGGTGAAGAAGTCCAAAGTAGTCTTTAAGGCCGTTATAAACTTTTAATAAGTCCTGATACTGCCCTTCTTTTTGAATTGTGTAACTGACCTCACTAGCTGGCTTCACAATACTACTTTCTTCTTTTAATGGCCCTTGAGGCCACATTTTCTCTACGACTTCTGCTGGGAAGCGAGCCAATAAGTCTGTATACAAAGTGTCGGCAATAATTCCTTCAGCGAAATTAAGAGCAAGGAATCCACTTATCCCTAGTGATTCCTCTATAGTAAAAGGTCTAGGTCTATACCCAAGAATATCAAACTCTAGGGGCAAGGGTTGTGTTTGCATATAGTGATGAACTCCTTCCAAGAAGGCATTCATCAGCGCAACCATTTGGGAATCCATCTTATAACGATTACTCCTCCATGATTCATTCATGTGAGCACGAATTCTTAACTTTCGTAGTAGAATATCAAGTTGTAATGTTTTGGGCCCTAGAATTTCGCTCAGTTCACCATTAACAAGCCTTCTGAGAATATCCATTTGAAATAAGCGATCTGCGGCCATGGTAAAACCCAACGCTCTTTGTGCATCTAATTCATTACTTGCATAAATATGAGGAACTCCCCACTTATCTCTTGTTACGTTTACTTGGGTGACAAGGCCAGATAAAGATAGCTCTCCTGAATACTGAGGCAGTTTTGACTTGGTATAATATTGTAAGAGGAGACCTCCACCAATTAAGGTTAGTGAAATGAATAAAGCTATATGCTTAAACATAGGCTCTGCCCTGAGAAAATTAAAAAAGAAGCAAAATTATCGCAGCAAACAGGTTAAGACACAACAGGATGACAATATTAGAGGTTTTATTCAACTTCATTTACCTTAGAGAAAAGTGTTGTTAAAAAGCTAGACCATTTAGGTTTATCACTTTCTTTAGAAAATAAAATTCTACAACATACCTTACGGTTACCGTAAGGTATGGCTTCAAAAACAAAGGGCGAAATTTTTAAAATAGAAGTGATCTCTAAACTAATCTTTAAATTCTTTCCTCCTATTTTCAAAATAATATTTGATAACTTATCACCTTGATTAATAGGAAGAACCTCCCCCTTAGCAAGGAGAAAGCTTAGCCCTCCTGCGGAAATATCAAAAACTTTCTTTATTGGCCGCAGGTCTCTGGAACTTAGTGTCTTCCAAGGTTCGGCCTTAGCGAAGTCAAGATTCGCCAAGTCTTCAACTAGGTAACGTCCTTCTAGTCTTCTTTCTTTAAAGAAGCCTACTTCAGGAAAGAAGAATTTCAGAAGGTTTGACTCTTTCTTGAAACTTTTCACTTTGCTAAAAATGAAGAGACTAGAGTTCTCAAAGTAAACTTTCACTCTAACATTTGGCACAAGACAGTGCTCATCTTCAAATTGATCGTCAAGGGTTGTTGTGACCCAGCACAGCTGCTGTTCAAAATCTACCTTTTGAAGCTTTATTGGAATTATTTGAATTCTTCCATTACCAAGAACCCACATTCTATGTTGCTCATCAGTAGCGGCTTCTCTTTGGAGCATTTTCAATAACTGAACACTATTATCAACTTCTTTCAAAATAACCTGTCTTGAGAAAGTAATATATAAGTATTAGTCTATTAAGCAATCGAATTCTTGTACAGATAAAGAAGTAAAAAGGAATACCATGAACTCTACACCCCTTAATATGCGCCAAGTCTTTAATCTCATTTGGAGCTTAAGCTCAAAGTCTGCTGGTAAAGAAGAGATAAAGTGGATAAGAAGAGAACTTATAAGAAGCATCCTCTATACTCTAAGTTTTGGATTTATTCGCTAATAAAGGCTTAGTGCTAGTAAGAGCTCTCCAGCCTAATTCCTTAGAAGTCATCCAGTCTATCTTAGACTCCCACCCTTTTATCTTTGTATACATACCTAAGTGGGCCCGATCAAGAAGAAGAAACTCTTCTCTTGGAGTGCGCCTGCCTTTAAGATCTATAAAATCAGCAAATGCCTTCACCTGCTCAAAAGGATTTACTTTGGGAACACCATACTTACCTGGCCGATTATAGGGTTCGTAGAGATCTGCAATCATCTCCATGTGCCGCTTAAATAAACTTATGTCGTCATCTTCATCAAAGAAACCAAAGTCTAAGAGGACTCTTCGATAGAGCTCAAGATCTCTATTTTCTGTACTTGTTAAAAGGTCTTTATAAAGACTAACAAAGTCATGATCGAAGCGGCGAATAGAGCCAAAATCAAGAAGTGTAATACTCTGGGGCGAGAACATAAAGTTCCCATACTGTGGATCTGTGTGAATACACTGGAGCTCATAGAAACAAAAGTTGTGAAAATCGTAAGTCAGCTGTCCGAGAAAATCTCTATCCTCTTGGGTGTAGCTCTTCGTTTGATGATAATCATCTCCGCTAACTAGCTCCATCGTTAAGATATTCTCACAGGAATACTCGGAATAGACATCTGGAATTCTTATACTCTTAAAGCGAGCTGCACACTTTTCTTTAAAGAATTGTAAGTGTTCCATCTCCTTCTTATAATCACATTCTTCTAATAGGGATCTTTTTAACTCTAAAATATAACTGTCTATGTTAGGAGCTTTAGGAAAGAGGATAGATATAAGCTTTTTTAAATTATCTAAATTATCAAAGTCATTTTTGATAGCATCCACAATTTTTGGATACTGGACTTTAATAGCAACTTGCTCTCCACTTTTAAGTGTTCCTCGGTGGACTTGACCGATAGATGCAGCCGCCATTGGTTTACGATCAAACTGAGCGAAGATCTCTTCAGCTCTCTTACCAAGTCCCTCAAGAAAAACCTTATCAAGATCTTCATCTCTCATAGCAGGGGCATTCTTCTGCAATTCAGAGAAGAGAAGGGCAATTTCAGGGGGGAGGACAAGATCTTCGGTGATAGAAATCATTTGCCCCATTTTCATGAGAGCGCCCTTTAACTCTCCCATAGAGCGAATAATTTCACGTGCTGCTTTTGCCTTATGACCAATTTCTTCTATTTTTTCTTTACGATCATTCAGCTTATCAAAGCTTTCACTTACTTTCTCTAATGCTAGATGGCCTGTCGCCTTGACCAGTGATTTGCCAAGCTTTGAGAAACGGCCTATTTTATTAGAAACAAACTTCTTATTCATACTTTGAGCTTAACCGATTTTTACTATCTCAGCAGTATAAAATAAGAACTTATCTAAAGCGTATTGCCAATGTCCAACTCAGAAATCATTCCCAATCGAGTTATAGCAAGAACACTTCACACCGAGCGGTTGGCCATTATTCCACTCCATCACACGCAGGCCAATTCCCTGTGTGACTACCACACTGTAAATGCCGAATTCCATAGGCCCACTGCGCCTACCCCAGTAGATGACTTCTATTCAGAGGAGTATTGGCAAAGAAGAATATGGGAAGCACGCCAAAACTGGGAGAAACAAAAGACTGCTTTATTTGTCTTAGTGAAAGCTTCCAGTTTAGATAGCAGTAACCATACTATTATAGGCAGCATAAACTTCAATCAGATCATTCGAGGTGCACTACAAAGCTGCTTCCTAGGCTATTCAATGGATCGTGACCATCAAGCTCATGGATTTATGACCGAAGCCTTAAATGAACTTGTTGACTATATTTTTACTGAGTGGAAGCTACACCGAATCCAGGCCAACTACCTTGTTGATAACTTGGCCAGTGCTAGAGTTCTTGAAAAATTAGGATTTGAAAAAGAAGGCCTTGCCAAGAACTACTTAAAAATAAATGGTTCCTGGCAAGATCATATTCTAACTGCGAAAATTAATTCTGATTACTCTTTATAGTCCTCCTGTTTGAGTTTTCAAGTATTGAAAACTCACATAAAGACTTGTATGCCCGAATGGTACTAAGGCTCAAGTTACTCGCCGTTAGGCGAGCTGCTTGAATTCCTTTCCAGTAGCGGTGTATAGATTCCTAATAAATTACTAGAAGTAGAACTGATCAGAGAACGCGCTCACAACTTCTTTAAGCGGATCTTGGTCTGAACACTTCCCTGCATGAGAATCAAGCCACTTAGTAGGATCACTATTCTCATAGTAGTGGATACCACAACGATCTAAGAAGTTAAGTCCACCAACAGTATAGCTTCCAAATGAGTAACCAAGAAAGTCTATTTGAAGCCCTTCTTCAACTACAGGAAAGTTTCTAGTGATATAGAGTCCATCTTCTATAGCTGAGAATTCGCCCATTAGCTTAATACCTTCAACAACACTCATCTTAGTGACGTCTTCACCTCTACAACCAGTTTCAGTACATTCATTAACTTTTCTACAACGTGCACCATCTTCACCAGTTGTCGTAATATAATCTTGTTCGCCGCGTACCAAGATTCCTTCAACGATTGAACCATCACCAGAAAGAACAGCAGAACCAGAGTTTCCACCAAAGACATCTAAGTTAGTCACAAAGAAGTTTTCATCACTATTCTTTCTCACTTGCGCATTACCAGCAATCTTAGTTGAAAGACCTGATGGATGCCCAATAACAATAAGAGAGTCCCCTACTTCAGCAGTTCCAGAAGAACGAACTCTAAAGAACTTTCTATCTTCAACAGGACGATCTAACTTAATAACAGCATAATCAATAGAAGTTGTGCTGCTAAGGGCCTGTTTCACAATACTCTCGCACTTATAAATTTGCTTAGGATCAACACTTGTTGGGTTGTCTTTGTAATCAAAGACCCATCTAAAGTCAGTACACTGAGATTCTGTCGATACACAGTGACCGGCCGTAACGATTGTTTGCGGCCCAACAAGAAAGCCACTACAGCGAGCAACACTCACTTCATCAGCAAAACGCTCACCTTCACATAGTGATAAACGCTTACCTAGTGTTTGATCATCAAGTTTGAAATCCTCATCCCAACTGTCTGGAGACATCTGAGCTGCAGTCGCGCGGGATAGGCTTTGTAATCTATCTGAAGCCTCACTCACATTAATACGATCGTCATCGCCGTAAACAACTTTAATGGTAGCAGGACTCATTCCAGTAAAACTCTCGGGTATGGCGTCCATAAAATCTAAAACTTCTTTTGTTGGATTAACTTCTTTTCCATCAATCTCACAAACAACATCTCTATGCTCATCTAAAAAAGCTATAATAGAGCTCTTTAAATTATTTAACTCTACTTCACCGCTTGTAGCAGAATAGACCTTTTCAAAATTATCCCCCATACTTTCATAACTGGTTGTAAAGTCTTCATCACACTTCTTTGGATCATCGGGGTTACAAGAAACCAAAGCCGACAGAGACACGAAAAAAATAACATAATTAAAAAATTTCACTAGCACTTCCTTATTTCTAGACACAAAACTTAGAGAACATTCTAGAAATAAAAAGATTCACAAGCTATCTAAAATGTAAGGAAAGAGAGTTATCCACACTAAAAGTAAGATCTTGCATGTTTTTCTTGAGCTTGGAAGAAAAAGTGACACCAGCTAAAAGCCTTATGCAGAGGGTCTCCAGCCATTACACGACAGCTGCGATCAGGTATTTGCAAGTTCTGGTCTTACTTCTGAATTAATTTTGTAGGCCATGAGAAGAGTTAGAATCCCAAGAAAAATAGCAACTATTCCCATATCTCCGAAGCCGCTCAACCGCCCATCAGCGGTTTCAGCAATATAAAGCCCACTAAGGAAAGTCATTGATGCACTTCCTAAGGAGCGCACAGAATTAAGAATACTTAGAAAGAAACCTCTCTCCTCTTCATTAGGAACGGCCGTAACAAGTGTCATACAAGGAATCATTCTTCCTGAAACCATCGACATAAAACAACTGCCTAAGACCAAGTAACTTATCAAAGTCCTAGGGCCAGAGTGAGTAAAGAGAAAGATCGGGATAAAGCTCAATAAGATAACACCAGCATAGACTTTAAGAGCACCATACCGATCAGTTAAAACCCCAATAACTCTAGCCGTTACAACCGTGAGGAGTCCACCTACTAAGTACATATACTTTAAATGAGTAGTCTCTATCATCATATTCTTTACTGCATAGGGACTCAAAAAAGGAATCAGCAAGAATAGAGAACCACTAACCAGAAAAATAAAGGCAAATGACCTTAGATACTCCCACCTAGAAACTATTGAGACAATGGCCTCTAAGTAACTCTTCTCAACGCTCTTCTTCTTAACCTCAACATTAGGAAAGGTATAGAGCGCGTAAATTAGAATGAGCACAGAAAAAAGAGCTATAAAGAGAAAGGTCTTACTCCAGTGAAAGCTATCGGAAATGGCCATCCCCAGAGGAACACCTACTACCGAAGCAATACTGAAAGAGGACATAACAATTCCCATGGCCTTGCCTCTTCTTTCAAACGGCACAAGATCTGCGATTAGAGCAAATATCACTCCATTCATAAGACCTCCAAATGCCCCGGTCACTAGGCGAAAGAAAGTTAAACTAAAGTAAGAAGAACTTAGTGAGCAGCAAAAGGTCCCTAGAATAAAGCCCAGTAATGAGATCATCAGTAGAATTTTGCGATCAAAGCGATCACTAAAGAAGCCAAGCACTAGGCCAGAAATGGCCGCAGCAAAATTATAACTAGAAATCAGGGCTCCAAACTGTGCAGGGCTAATTTGAAGATCCGCCATTAATGTTGGACCAAGAGGCATGAGCACCACAAAATCAACAAGATGAGCAAACTGAATGGCGGCCAAAATAAGGATATACTTGATCTCGAGGGCAGGAATGATAGGTATCTTTCTAATGAAGTGCTTCCTTTTGATAAGAACTCTATTACAAGTATTGATGAGAGAGTAATGCTCGCTCAATCAGTACTTCTCTTTCAATCAACTTTCCACTTAAAACTTCACTTTCTATTAGACGTTAGAGAAAGAATTCTCACACACGTGCGACGCGCTGCACCCAAAACTCTTTGGCTACTCCATTTCTCTTAGATTTCATCATTCTAGCTACTTATTTATCTCCGGACCCTGTACTATGCGGGGAATTTTTACAATAACCGACGCTTTTGTTGCAGATAATGAATCAATAAAATAGTGTCAGCCTGTTTAAACATTAACTACTTGCGAGAAACTACAATGAAGTTAAATTTCATCACCAAAGGCCACCTTTCTCTTTTCCTCCTAACAACTATCACGAGTATGAGTGCATTTGCTGCCGATACAGTGACCATTCAATCTATGAAGAGAGTGGAAATTAACAAAGAAAAACCAAAAGCCAAGACACTCTTTATTGAAAACTTCTACTATCAAGACTTTATTTACTCACGGGGAAAGAAAACAGAGCTAGGCGACCAGACTCAAGTTAACGCTTCATTTCGTTACCAGTATTCTGATGATTCTTTCTTGAGGACTCGTTTTGAAACCTTTCCCGATGATAACCGCTTCAATAATAAAACTTCTCGCTTTGAGCTTCTTGCAGGTCATCGCTACGGGGCGGTAGACTTCACTCTTGATTTAGAATTGAATACAAATGAAAAGGATGGCACCAGCGATAGTGGTGGAACATCTATAGGTCTTGACCTAGATTCAGAATTCACCAATCTTGACTGGCAATTAACAGATAAAATGTCCTTGGCCTTCTACCCTTTCAACTTTGATGGCGAAGTAGGTGTTGAATTTAATACTTGGGATGTGACAAGAATTCACTTTATTGAGGGAGCTCCAACAGAGGTTTTGCCAGATTCAGGAAATACTAAAGTTGTAACAAAGACAATTCCAGGCCTCGTTTACACCTATGGCACCGAGCGTGCTAACTTCTACATTGGTGCCGGACTAGCAACATACCTCTACCCCACAAGTCCAACTTATGACCTGCAAAATAATGCTACTGCAACACGGTGGGAGAGAAGAGAAGTCTTTGGTTATAAGTTTGGTGCAAATGCCAGAACAGAGAATGCAAGGATATGGTTTGGAGTTGCTGGTCAGAATAAGACAAAGGAAACTGGTAGCCTTATTCAATCTGCGCAATCTGCTTACGGTATTTTTCGTCTTGAAGAGAGGTTTATTCTTGAAGCCGAATATATTAGAGCTAGAAACGGTAAAAGACCTTGGCGTCTGGATCGCTCTGGTACATGGTTTGAGCAAACAGAAACTCCTGGCTTCTTTCCTATCTATAGTGATTACACTGGGAAAACACAGGAGTGGGTTGGAGCAACTGACCACGCCTTTAGCTTTAGATTTGGCTATGAAGTCACAAAAGACCTTGTCCCCTATGCAGCTCTTCGCTATCAAGGAGAGCACTTTGTTTTTAGAGGCGCTGAATCAGCGAACTTGCTTAGAACTGCAAATGAGTCACAATCTCACGGTGGCCTACTAAGAGGATCTCTAGGAACTTTTCTTCATTATGGAAACTTTGTCGTAAATCCTGAATTTGAATATCGAAAGGCAAAGAATCCTGTCTTTACAAATGCCGCCGATGCTTTCTTTGCCAATAATAATCAAAGTCAAAGGCTTCTTGCTCGTTTCCAAAAAACCGATTATCAATTTCGTATTTTCTTAACTTACAGCTTCGATGGAGCTAAACCCTTTACACCGTAACGCTTTACATGGACTAGGTTTGATTATGAAAAGAATTTCTTGGATGCTCCTCCTTTTAACCCTGATTATGACAGGTTGTAGTAGTGAGACTGACAAAGTAGAAAATGACACTCCTGAAGCAAGGCTTATCAACTCTGCTGATCAGACTAATTTTCTTATCAACTCAGGCAGACTTCTCAGAAGAACATCTCAAAGAGATCGTTTACAAACTATAGGCGCCATCGATCGTATCAAAACAAGCATTGCCTTACTTGCAGGCGATCCAAACAATAGGCCGGCCCTTATTTCACTAAAGAGTGCTTATAAGTTTATCAATACTATTTTCATTACTGAAAGAGACCAACCTCAAGTCAATGAAGTCTTCGATGCTGGCCGCTCTCTTATGGCCAAGTATGCTGGTATCCAAGGAGTCAATTTAGACGGACTCATGTGGTCACTCTTTTCCTATAGATTCTCTGATAGCATTTCTCCCTTTGGCTCGACAGATGTACCTATAAAGTGGGGCCTTCAATTTGTTCAACAGGAGCGCTATGCCATTAGAGCAAGAGGCACTAATACCAGACAAATTCTCCTCAGCCCAACCTTTGATCTAACCAATGTAAAAGAGCCCGGCTATTCTTTGCGCCACTCTTTCAGAGTTGAAGCCGGATTCCCTCCTCAACCAGTCTTTAACCGCTCTGAAATAATTAGTAAGGCCTTTAGAACCTATGTTTCTACCAAGTATGAAGATGGTGATTCCTTTGACTTAAACGACTGGGATAGAGTTAATATGGGAGATCTGCCCCAAGGCCTTAATTTCAATACAGTTGACTCTGGCATCATTGATCTTTCTCGCTTTGAGGGGCAGAAAGTAACAATGGCCTTTGTTTATTCTAATAATGCCGATATTTTTAATCATAGTCTTGCTTGGTCTATTGAGCGTTTTAACTTCTATGGAGTAAGCGCTGATTTTAAAAAACAAGACCGCCCCGTACCCTTTGACCCTGCCGCTCAAGATAGTCTTGGCAGTAGAGTATGGCACCACAGCTTCAACACATCCCAAACGAGAGGTCTTGAGCAGGTAACACTGGAAGGGACTGCTGCACTATTTGTGGACACTGAAAGAAATGGATCAACTTATGTTGCGACTTCTGGAAGAACTGCGAATGGAACTCAGCTTCTCTACTCTCCCGTCATTGACCTATCAGAAGTTGAAAGTCCTGCTGTTAGAATTAAGCACACTATTAATTTCTATAAAGAAGAATTTAAGGCCCAAAATGATATCAAGCTGGTTGTGACCATTGATAGAGAAGGTGTCGATGTAAAAGATCTTGAATGGGTGCCGATCGCCTTTGAAAAGAATAACCCTCCTGGTGGAGACTGGTCTATCTACACATCTGAATTCGTTGCTCTGCCTACAGAAATGGCCGGAAAGAAAATAAGAATAGGCTGGTCTCACAAGTCTAGAGCAGATCAAAACTCTACTCCAGTATGGCAGCTCCATGATACTTGGATTCATGATATTCCCGGGGATCAATTATGAGAGTTCTCTCTTTCGTAATTCTTCTCTTAGTACTTGTGAGTTGTGATAAGAAAACTTACAGAATGGCCAATGATAATCCCTTCATTAGTGCCAAGAATAATGTCACTTATAAGAGAACTGAATTTGGTGTAAGAAAAGACCAAACATCCTCTTCAGCCGGAAACCTTATGGCCACGGCCATTAGAGAAGTTCATAATCTTGATATCGCTCTCTACCCAGCAGATCTTATAAATGAAGAGCGCCAATCCTTTGTTTCAGCTGGTATGACCTCACCTCAAGTGGATGATCTTCTTGGCCTCTACCCCCGTGGCGGGAATCAAGACCAATTTATGATAGGTCTTATGAGTGGACGAGATATAAAGAAGCTCGTTCGCACAAGAATACAAGATAACTTTAAAGTAGATATTGAAGTTGCTGGAATGGTTTACAATGTGCACACCCTTGGCGGAGTTATTCAGAGTCAATATTACGGACTTGATAACGGCCGAGAGTTTGATGATAATGAGTATTACCGAGTAGCAGTGAATCAGCACTTCTTCTTTTCAGGTGAAACCTTTCCTTCCTATAAGTTTAGAAACGGACTCAACTTTAGTTTTCTCCATGCAGGTGTTCGCTTTTCTGCGCGCAAAGCACTGACTCAATACTTAGCAAAAACAGCAGAGTTTCCTTACTTTCATGAGGCGCGAGCTCGCTATTCTGAGCTAGAGCAAGACTTTAAAGGTGAATTTAAGACTTATCAAATCCAAGGAAACTCTCACCGCTCTCCTCTTTGGGGTCATAAAGTGAGAACTAAAGGAATCGTCACGGCCATCGACAATGTTGAATGGTATCCAAGAGGAATTGATATTATCATTCAAGATCCTAATGGAGATGGAGTTGATGAAACTTCAGACGCTCTTCATATTCATCTCAAGAGCGACCAAAGTGATATTCAAGTGGGAGATTTAGTAAGTGTTTCAGGAGTTGTTTACGAGCAGATGACACTCGATCAGATGCAGAATATGTCAAAGACTGTGATTAGGAATATTACTGCAATAAAAATACTCAATAGGAATCAACCTCTTCCTCCGGCCGTCATCATAGGCAAGCAAGGAAGAACCATACCCAATCGAGTGCTCTCTACATGGGTCGGAGATCTTAATTTTAAACCCTTCCTTAAGCTTACTGACGGCATCGACTTTTGGGAGTCCCTTGAAGGCATGAGGGTTATCGTAAAGAATCCTAGAGTTGCGGGCTTCAGAGGCGGAAAGGAAGAACTCTCTAGAAGAAACGCTCAAAGACACTTAAGCCTTTACATGGTTCCTGATGGGCTTGCTCGCACAACTAGTGAGACCCTCTCTGGAGGAATCACTGAAGACTTTATGATTGGTAACTTCAATCCCGAAGTCATTCACATGTCTATTGGCAATTTAAGTAACGATGCAACTCAATTTAAGCCAAAGCGCTACCGTAATACTCGAACTTGCCTCAGAGAAGGTGGTAGAATTTATACCAATGACGCTGGTGAGAAGCTCTGTGAACGTGCTGGTGGCATTGGTATGACTGACTTCTACTACAATGTTGGAGATATTATTCACGGTGACGTTGAAGGAATCATTTCCTTTGAAAGTAATCTCTTTGGAGGTGGCGAATACACCCTGGTTCTTCCTTATAAGATCGAGCAATTTCATCCCTCTATCAATGCAAAGGAAAACGCTCCTTGCATTATTAGACGATTTGAATATAAGAGTGAAGCTTTTACGAAGCTTATGAGTGCTGAAGCGACTGAAGCTGGTCAAAATATTTACTGTAACAATCTTTTAAACGCTCGCAGTACAGTTGATAGAGTGAAGAACTCTCTAGGGAAGGACTCTTTAGATGTTTTCACTGAATCACAAGCAAGGGAGCGGTTGGCCCTTCAATTTCTCAACCAATCGGCCAAACCCTCTTTCACAACACTCGAAGCTGGAACCCAAACACCAAAGCTAGTAAACTGCGCGGCTTCACTAGGCTTTGAAAGAGCTACCCCAATGGAGTGCCGGCCAAAAACAACACTCAAAGGCGAAGGCAGGAAGTTAACAATCGCGGCCTACAATATTGAAAACCTTGCCGCTAACCAGAACGACCGAATCCCCTTCTTCGGGACTGCAATTCGCCACAACCTTAAATGCCCTGATATTTTAAACTTAGTTGAGATTCAAGATGACAATGGTCTCGACTTACAAGGCGGGGCTGATGCCACTGGAACACTTACTAAGATTATTAAGGCCTCTAATTGTAAAGAAGATGGGGTCGATTACGATTTTATCAATGTTAATCCCCTTAATCACGTAGAAGGAGGCCAGCCAGGAGGAAATATCCGAGTGGCCATGCTCTATAATACTAAGAGAGTTAAATTTGATGAATGGTCTAGAACAACAAGCCGATCCCTCTTTGATTCTGAATTAAGGGAGACGCGAGTTACGAGTGACGGTAATTTATCGGTGAACCCTGGGAGAATTTTCCCTAACGCTGCAGCCTTTAAAAATACACGAAAGAGTATTATTGCTCAGTTTGAATTCATGGGAGAGAAAGTTTTTGTCATTGGAAATCATTTCAACTCTAAGCTTGGGGACACATCCTTTTGGGGCTCTCACCAACCCCCCGTTCCACAATCAGATATACGAAGGGCGGGACTAGCTTCTGCAATAAATGAATTTGTGAGAATTCTTGAACTGAGAGAACCCAATGCTCATATTGCCGTGCTAGGTGATTTTAATGCTCATTATAATGAGCGCTCCATGAGGGCACTCATGAATGGTGGTGACCTAACTAACCTTATGTTTCACAAGAATCTAGTAGCTCCAGCAGATCGCTATTCACATAATTACAATGGCAACTCTTCAGCAATCGATTTCATCTTTGCCAACAGAAAATTTGTTTCTCGCTCCCCTAAAATGGAAGTTATTCATATTAACTCAGACTTCATGGGCAGACTTGCTGATCATGACCCGGTAGTTGCCCTCTTTCAATTCTAGTAGTGTCCCTTGAAGACTTTATTCAAGAAATTTTAAATGTCCGTAAACGAGAATTTTCTCGTTTACGCCACCTTGATTTAGTTAAGAGTGAAATCTCAACTGACTGTATGGGCCTAGTCTATCTTCTTATGCAGCAGCAGAGAGTTATCCCTCCATCAATTAAGTTAAAAAGCAGGGTGGTTGATTTCTTTAATTATGCTATTAGAAATCAGTTTAAAACTAATATCAATCAGATCAGAAAGTATGATCTCTTACTTTGGAAGAAAGAATCCCCTCCTACCAGTGGTGATTCAGGACATATACTAATCGTCATGTCCGCCCCTCAAGAACAAGACAGTGGTCTATATTCAATTAAAATTTTAGAGAATTCACACTTCTCTGATGGGCCAATACTTAGAGAAGTGCTTCTTAACACTCTAGGGGATGGAAGTATTCAAGGCATACAATGGCATCCCAAGAGTAACAAAGTGAAGCGAGCGAGAATAATAGGTTTTAAAATCTTCAAAAGAGCAGTATGCAAGAGATGCCTCTTTAGTGAAATAACATGCCTTTGCCCAGAGCTACCTTTAGAAAAATGGGATCCTCCACCATTTAAAATAATTCAAGACACAAGAGAGCAGAAAGTTGCTCTTCGCTCATCACGAATTCTAGATTTATGCTTCAAACAATCAAATGATCTCTATCTCAATAACTGTAGTGAAAGAAATCAATTTCCCTTGAGTAAAAACTCCGTTCTGGTTTACCCTCATTCATCATCCAAAATGTTGAGCACCCAAGAAGACTTCACCGCTTTAAAAGGTAAGCAACTGATTCTCCTTGATGGATCATGGAAACAAGTAAGAGCAATTCTACTTGGTAATCCTAACTTAGCTAAATTAGAGTCAATTCAGTTCAAGCAAGAGAATTCACCTCTTTATAAAATTAGAAAAGCACCTAGTGCTCAATCCTTTTCGACACTTGAAAGCTTTAGTTTTCTTTGGAAGAATACCTATCCTGAAAATAGGTCAAGAGCACTTCAGCTAGAAACAGCTTTTAAGAGAATGATTGCCAATCAAATTAAGCAGATGGGAAATGAAACTTACTTAAAGAACTACTCTCATTACCCAGGCTTTGAAAGCTAAAATTACTTTTCCTCATGGGCCTTCAATACTTCATCTGCCCACTTATCAATTATTTCATCAGGAACTTCGATATCAAGACTCTGAAGCTGAACATTCCCATCTATCTCTATAACCTTAGTAACTGTCTTTACTCCATTTTCTTTTTCGCCAGTGTAGGTTTCTACAACTTCCCCTTTTGGTCCAAGAGTAGAGTTCTTTCGAATATCATTACCAACGGGAAAAGATTCTGCAACGAAGGGAAAGAGGAAGGTCGAGTAAATGGCCAAATAATCCCAATTATTAAAGGAGGCCAATGCTGAGTAAGCTCCAAAATCCAAACCGGTTTGTAGGAGCCAAGGTCTTCTCTTCACTTTATATTTTCTCTCTATTGCCTTTGCAAGGCGGGGAAGAATTTTATGGCGAATAGGGTTGATAATTGTCATATTCTTAAAGCCCATCCATACTCCGTGATAGAGGTAGGCAACCGGTAACAACATAAGAATTTCAGTGAAGTTCATCGGCTTTATAATAGATTCTCCCATTGCAAGAGCAAGATGATCCATACCAACTGTCAAGCTAATTAGCCCTGCTGAAGTGGCAAACCCTTTAAAGGCAACACCATTCAGATGAGATAAGAAACGCTTGGTCTTCTTCAATTTACTGGGAAGAACTTCACTCTTGGGAAGAGGCCCGCCGAAGGGAGTATGATTCTTAAAGCTAGCTCGGCAATTGGCTTCAGCAATAATGGGTGAAGCAAGAATACCGCTCATGATAACTTCATAGGGTGCCCTCTGAAATGAGTCACGATTGGCCTTGTAATAAAGAGAAAAACCACCCCAAACCAGGCCCATATCCATAACCATGGACTTTAGAACTACAGGGTTTCGCCCGAGGCAAGATAACTCACGCTTATAGAAATCTGATTTAAACAGAGCAAACCAACTACTACTGGATTTTTCTCGAACACAATCAAGATTTTTACAGTCTCTTACTGCTCCCTTAATACGGCCCATGTACTTCTTAACACTTTCTTTAGATTTATCGACAATACCGGCATCATCAATAAGAGCTCTTCCCTGGAATGGAGCAAAATTATGGTAGCTATCTCTTAGAATCTTACCTATATCTAGAGAAAAACCCTCTTCTTCAGAAATACGCTTCACTTCACTTAGACGCTTCTTTCCTAATGCTTCATTATCAATAAGCCACTTGAAAAAAGACCTCTCTTCAAAACGAGGCTCAAGTTCAGAGAAGAGTCTAAGGTAAACAAGGGCATCTTCTTTAAATACTTCATTTTTAGATATTTTCTTGAAAGATTTAATACTGAGTTTATTAAAGAGCTTTAAATAAGTCTTTTTCCCAAATACCTCTAACTCTCTCTTCTCACTTCTTGAGAGTTTCTTAAATACTTTATTAAAATTAGTGAGCTCACTTGCTAAGATCTCTTCGAGCGCATTATTATCATAAGCTTCATCTAATTTATTTTTTAAAAACCAAAAAGAAAAATATCTTAGTTCTTTTTTTTCCACAGTACTTAACTCGCTACTTAAATTTAATTTCGCAATATAGGAGATAACTGCTTTTCTTTTCAGACTCTTACTCGCTCCATCCCACTGTTTCTGGTGAGGAGGAGTTGCCTGTTTCATCAAAAGTTTAAATTTGGTATCAAGAGCATTCTCGTGCTTTGCTCTGGCCTTCACTTCAGTAGCTACAAATTTATTTCTTTGCTTAACCCAACTTTTTCTAACAGTTTCAAAGTCAAAAGAACCGTCCCCCGCATCTTGAGTAAACTCTAAGAACTTATTCTGAAGCTTGCTTAGTTGATTCAGGTGCCCCTCATCATTAAACTTAATGGCATCTCCTTGAAGCTCACTTAATAATTCACCAAGCTTCGGAAGTGACTCGTTACTCTCCATTAAAGACTTCTCTAAAGCTGAAAAGCGAAGCTTTAGCTCACTCTTTCTACCCGTCTTATCAAAAATACTTTGCAGTAAGGAAGAACAACGAGAGGACTTTAACGCAGATGGCGTTCTCTTCACCTCATTCTGCTTTTCAATAATTTGAAAGCGAGAGCAAGAAAAGTTGAAGTAAAATAGAAGGAGAAAAAGTCCTAAATACTTAGTTTTCATACTAACTTATCGACAAAATCCTAGAAATTCTGAAAGAAAAAAACGGCGAATGAATCTTTAGCGGACAATAAAGCTCGGGTTTACAATAACTCTTTTAGTCTTTCAATTGGTCTTCCTACAATGGCCTTTTCCTTAATTATAATAATAGGCCTCTGAAGAATTTTTGGATTTTTAATAAGTCCCTCTACTACTTCCTCAGTAACGCCTGGGTCAAAGGGAGCA
>CALHBL010000378.1 GCA_937930825.1 uncultured Bacteriovoracaceae bacterium | reverse complement strand
CCCTTATGATTGGAGAAAGAGGGGTTGGAAAGGAAATGATCGCTCGGCGAGTTCACTGCCGCTCAAAGCGTTCAGAAAAAGCTTTCATCAGTGTTGATTGTTCAGCTTTAGATGAACTCGCACTAGAAAGAGAGATTTTTGGAGAAGAAGGTGGAAGTTTTAATGAGCTTAAAGTTAAAAATGGTCTCCTTGAGCTAGCAAATGGTGGAACACTCTTTATTAATAATATTGATCGACTAACTCTTCACCTCCAAGCAAAAATCTATAACTTTATGAATGAGAAAATGGCCTTCAGAGTTGGCGGACATATGCCTTACAGATCTAATATTAGATTGATTGTGGCCACTACAAAAGAATTAGATGAAGCTGTAACTGAAGGAACCTTTAGACAAGATCTTCTCTTCTTAATCAATACGATGATTTTGAAAATCCCATCATTGAAAGAAAGACAAGATGATATCGAAAGCCTTGCGACTCACTTCTTAAACCTTCATAAGAAAAAAGAAGAACAAAAATCATTCTCACCAGGGGTTATTAGTGCTCTAAGAGATTATAACTGGCCTGGAAATGTAAGAGAGCTACAAAATGTAGTAGAGAGAGCTTTTATCCTTTCAGATGGGATGATTGTAGAGAAGGATCACCTTGCTGACTCTGTAACAGAAGTTCAGGTTGAGGAAGACTCAGTAGAAGAAGCTGCGATTAATTACTCTGAGATGACACTAGACGAGTTAGAAAAAAGACATATTTGCTTAACTTTAGAGCACCTTGGTGGAAATAAAACAAGAACTGCTAAAATGTTAGGGATTACCGTAAAGACTCTTTACAACAAGCTTCACTCCTACGGAATGATCGGTAATCAGAACGCCTAAATAACACAGGACAAGGTGGAGGTCGTATGACCTTCATGAATGTCACTTGTGTTTTAACGAATGAGTACGTAACATCAAATATGAATCTGGAGATGAAAATATGGCAACAATAGTAAAAGAAAAAGAAGTTGGAGCAGAAAGCTTAGCAGATGGTGCCAAAAGCATTAAAACTTTTAGGAAATCTAAAGAGCTTGAAGACTTCTACCGTTTTATTAATGAAAATGGATTAAGAAGAGAAGCACATCATGCACTTGACTTTATTCATAGTAAACTCCAAAAGCCAAAGAAGAAAAGTAGAGGGCGTAAAGCCAAAAAAATTCAATAATCAAAGTGTAGAATACTAGATAGGGAGTCCAAGAGGACTCCTTTTTTTATTTTACTCTCGCCTCAGACAGGGAAGTAAGATGGGCCTTTTTCAAGCTGAAAAACAAAAGAAACCACATTTAATTTTTGATCCTCTCTATGGTTTCATTCGTATGACACCTGTAGAGCGTGAGATTATTCACTCGCCATTCTATCAACGGTTGCGCTGGATAAAGCAATTAGGATTTTCATTCTATGTATTTCCAGGAGCAGAGCATTCTCGCTTCGGGCACTCAATTGGTGTCATGAATAATGCCCATAAAATGATTCAATCTGTTGGAAGGGCCGTAAGTGATCATGAACTTATGGATGCAGACCACCACTCTAAGGAGAAGGACTACCATCAAATGATCCGCTTGGGTGCTCTCATGCACGATCTTGGAACATTCTGCTTTTCCCATACAACTGAAGCTGCTTATGTGAAGTTTGGAGATACGACCAATAAAAGTGGGGGAAAAGGACTTAAAGATGATCATGAAAATCTGGGTGCCTACATCATTAAAAATACTGATTACCGAGGAGGCATTACTTATATATTAAAAAAGTATGGGTATGAACCACAGCGAATTTCGGATTTAGTAAAAGGAGTTGATCCTTCTGTTATGGCCAATCAAATTCTTCATTCAGAAATAGACTGTGATCGCATGGACTACCTTCTGCGTGATGCTCACTATACTGGACTCAAGTACGGTTCATATGATCGTGACTACTTACTCTATCACTTCGAGCCTAGAAGAGTAGGAGATCATGATATTTTGACTATAAAGCACAACGCTCTTCACTGTGTTGAAGACTTTCTTCAGTCACGCTTTGCTTGGTACTCTCAGGTCATTCGTTCTGCTAGGGGAGCAAAGTATGATGCTATAGCACAGAGCCTCTGCTTCTATCTCTTAGAAAAAGGTGTTATCCACCGCTATAGTGACTTACTTACTCAAATAGAAAAGAGCCCCGTCCATTTTTGGAGCTTTCATGATGGGTACTTCATGGGTCTCATTCATGAGCAGTTTATGAGTGGGAAGCTTGATAAAGACCCTGGTATTAAAGATATGGCCGAAACATTACTCTTTGCTCAAGGAGCTAGGCATGTACGCTGCCCAGAGTTTAAGCAGAGGCTTCTGAATCAGGATGACCCAGAGGAACAAGAGAAGTATATGAGAAGGGCCGAAGGGAAGGTTGAGGAGATTAGTCGGGTACTGGAGAAGAAGGGTGAGAAGCACCACTGGTACATAGCTGATCTTCCGGAAAAGCAAATCATCTTTGTTCAGTCCATGAAGAATATTGTGGCCAAAAACCAAAGTGGAAATGTTCTTCATGAGCGTGATCCCGTTAAAATTAGTTATGAAACGGGAGAAGTTAAACTCCTTGCTGAGGTTGAAAATTCTGTAATCTCAAGGTTGCATAATACTACTAACTTTATTCCTAATGTTTTTTGTTCACAATCTGCCTATGAACTCTTGGCAAAAGAAGGAGTTATAGAAGACATATTACCGTCTGAGGAGAGGGTTTAGGGGATTCGGAGTAGTTTTATTTACCGCTACTGGACAAGGGGTATGACTATATTGACCTATCCAGTAGTAGATAATTTTTATCGGTAAAAGATTTACAAATTCCCGTGTCCTTTACTTAGGTAGTCCTTAAAGGGTACAATAGAGAGGGCATTGCTCTTTCAAATCAGGATGATTTGAAATTTGGCTAAGGATTGGTTTTCATGAGGGAATTTCACCAAAGTACAAAAACTAAACATCAATTCTCAAGAGGTTCTTCTAAAGGCTTCTTTGACCCTGCAGGTGGGGAGAGAATTTTTAGTGCCCAATCGTTGAAACTATCATTCGGAAATATCAAGGCCCTTAACGGTGTGGACTTTAAGGTTCATAGGGGAGAAATCATCTTTCTCACTGGAGTGAGTGGAGCAGGTAAAACAACTTTACTTAAAGTGCTTGGAGGAGTCCTGGCCCATGATAAGGGCAAATTGGTAAGAAGTGAGCACAAGGTCTTTACTGCTCCGATCTTTCAAGACTTAAAATTACTAGAAAATAAGAGCTGTGAAAAAAACCTAATGGTTTCTTATGATTCCTCAATATACCAATCTAAGAAAGAGTTTCTCGCTGACATGATAGACTTGTGTAAAATGTTGGGCGTTAAAGACAGGCTCAGTATTTTAGCACGAGATGCTAACGGGGGTTTGAGACAGAAGATCGCTTTTATAAGAGCAATGCTAACGAGACCAGATGTTATTTTAGCTGATGAACCTACTTCAGCCCTTGATTTTGAAAATGCAAAGAAAATATTTGATATCTTAAACTACTACAATGTAAAGCAAGGATTGACGGTTATTTGGGCAACTCACAATCGTGACCTTGCTAATAAGTTTACTGGTCGAATTGTTCATATGGATAAAGGAAGACTTATATACTCGGGGCATGCATGTTTTATATAAATTGTTTTTTTAAAACCTTATTCAAAAACCCATTGGCCACTTTATTCTGGGTAAGTTCATGCGCTCTTTTAATTGTAAATACCTTTGCTCCTCAGGAGTTTAAGGCCATCACAATTGGTAACGGTACTATTAAGAAAGAGTTGCCTTATTTCTTTGCCTTAATTCCCAAGTCTTTGAACTCTAACTATGTAAAGAGGAAGCTCATTAAGCTTCCTGGAGTTCAACAAATTATTAAAGTATCCGAATCAAAAGTTAATAATCATGTTAAGGAGATTCTTAGCGACAGTAAGGTTGTACTGGATGACTCTCTTATGGCGTTGAATTTTTCGGGATTAAAAATTTATCTTTCCGCCACTTTGAAAGAAAGTTCTCGTGTGCTTATTCGTAATTACGTCTCCCGCTTAGCTGGAGATGCAGAAGTAACCTTGGGTGCTCTTCATAAACCCGATAATAAGAGTGTTAAATCTGAACTCTTCTTTAATAAATACTTCTCTGTTGGGATTAGCTTCTTGGCCGGTCTTGCTTTCCTTATAACCATGCTTTCTTTTTGGAAAACGCTCGAAAGCACATCCTTTGTTTATGAGCAGTTTCAAAGAAAGAGCAGTGTTTTTCGAAAGAGCCTAACATATGTTCATATGCCTATTTTGGTAGCACTTATATTTGGTTTCTTTACTAACCCAACGACAGCAACAATAGGATTAGGTTTTCTATCTATAGGCCTTCTTATGGCATTTATCCTAGCTGGTCAATATAAGACCCGCTAACTGATGAAAGAAAACTATACAACCCTTCTCTTTATTCTAATGACATCTTTGATAATAAGCTTCAACTCTGATGCTGCAAAAGGTGGTAGTACGAAAGTTCGGCATAATTTAAAGGCAGAAAAGGCCAAGCTTTCTATAATAGCTAAGAAAATGGCAAAGGTAGAAAAAGAGCTAGAGTCATCAAATAAGTCATTTCTCAAATTAGGTAAGAGCAAGCTTACAATAGAACAAAGTATTTATTCACTTAAGAAGTCATTATTGGCCTCAATGAGTAATCTCTCAGGGCATA
Organism: uncultured Bacteriovoracaceae bacterium; assembly: GCA_937930825.1. GTDB lineage: Bacteria > Bdellovibrionota > Bacteriovoracia > Bacteriovoracales > Bacteriovoracaceae. The sequence continues at coordinate 13,744 of CALHBL010000378.1, read as the reverse complement.
AGAATGAGCTGAAAAAGTTACTTCGAACAGTTACAGTTAATACTTTAGATGGACCTGATTCTCCTCAGCAGATGTTGGCTAAGAAAATACTCATGGTTAATTTGAAGAAAAGAATGAGAGACTATAAAAAGCAAATGGTAAAAACACGAGCTACCCAAGATAAGCTTCTCGTTGTCGAGGCCAAATTAAAAGACTATTTGACGAAGGAAGAACTTCTACTTGACTCAATTAGTCAGCTAGAACTTTCAAAGACTAAGCAATCTAACCGTTATGTTCTTGTTAAGAATAGGTATGAAGACTATTTAAAAAAATGGCAAAGAGTTAAAGTTAAAAAGTCTCGGCACAAAGGCGGAGGAAAGCTACGCTCTACACTAGGTACATTTAGAGCGCCAATAAAAGAGCATAAGGCACTTGATTTCAGAAAGAAGGGGGTAACATTCCTTTTTTCTAAAAGACAGCCTGTACTGGCTTCTCGCTCAGGAAAAGTCATTCATAGTGGATCGTTGTCTACTTATGGAAATGTTCTTATGCTTGACCATGGGAAGGATACTATTTCTGTTTGTCTTGGTGATTTTAGGGCACAAGTTGCAAAAGGAAAAAGAGTTAAGGCAGGGGATGTAATAGGTTATACTTTTAAGCCTAAGCGTAAAGATTCAAAAATTTATTTTGAGGTTAGAATAAAAGACAAGGCCCAAGAAACGATTCACTTATTAGATGAAAAAGTTCTTGTTGCTAAGAAAAGATAATAAAAAATAATGATGAAAGCATAAAAGGAAATAAAAATGAAAGAACTCACCAAGTTTACAAAGTTGGCCCTTCTTATTTTTTTATTGGCCCTGGCTCCACTAAATGCCGCCAATAAAAAAACAAATAAATCAAGATTTGAAAAATTAGAACTTTTCAATAAAGTTCTCTATTTGATTGAAAGCCAATACTACAGAGAGGTCGACACAGAAAAGCTTATTCAAGGGGCGATAAAAGGCATGATGAATACCTTAGATCCTCATTCAACTTATTTAGATGAGCGAGTCTACTCTAAAATGCAAGAGGATACACAAGGTGAGTTTGGAGGCCTTGGGCTAGAAGTATCTCAGAAAGATGGTGTAATTGTTGTGATCACTCCTATTGACGACACTCCAGCTTATAAAGCCGGTATTAAGGCCGGAGATAAAATTGTTGAAATTGACCACGAAACTACTCTCGGTGGCGCTTTAGAGGATGCAGTCGATAAAATGCGCGGCAAGCCTGGTTCTAAAATTACTGTAGGAATCTCGAGAGAAGGTGTTGATGGAATTAAGCGCTTTGTAATGAAGAGAAAGGCGATTAAAATTAGTGCTGTAAAACATAGAATTCTTGATGATAATTATGGCTATGTTCGCCTGACTCAATTTCAAAAAAATTCAGCAAAGGGAATATCCAAGGCCATTAAAAAAATGGAAAAAAAGCTAAAAGGAAAGTTAAAAGGGATAGTTCTCGATCTTCGCAGCAATCCGGGTGGCCTACTTGATGAGGCAGTCAATGTATCCTCACTCTTTCTTAGAGATGGTATAGTTGTATCGACAGAGTCACGAGACCCCAAGCAAAAAGATATTCGGTATGTTAAGAAAACAGGCTATAAAATGCTCAATAGACCAATTGCTGTTCTCATAAATGGAGCGAGTGCATCTGCCTCAGAGATCGTTGCAGGAGCTCTTCAGGATCACGGAAGAGCACTTATTCTAGGAAGCCAATCCTTTGGTAAGGGCTCGGTTCAATCTATTGCTAAGATTGATGATAAGAAGGGTGTTAAGCTTACCATTGCTCAATATATGACTCCAAAAGATAGAAAAATTCAGGCGGTAGGGATTGCTCCAGATATTCTTGTGTCTGAGTATGAGGGGGCCTGGATTAAGGAAAATGAAGCCCAGTCTCACTATATCCGAGAGAAAGATCTTAGAAATCACCTCACGGCAACTATTGAAACAGCTAAAGAGAAGAATGACCGCAAGAAGAAGAAGAAAGAAGAGAGAATGAAACGAATTGCTGAATTAAAAAATAAGAAGAAAAAGAATAAGAAAGAGAAGAAATTAATTTCAAGCCCCAGTGAAGATTATCAAGTGATACAGGCCGTTAAATATCTTAAGAGCTATCCTCTAATCCAAAAGATGGTTAAAAAGTAGGGTATAGTCCAACCGTTTGAATTTTCAAGTATTGAAAACTCAAAGCGGTTGGGTATGGCTATTCAATAGGTGTCGTTAGGGTTATCATTTAGCTATGCAAGTGAATCCTCCAACCGTCTCTCAAGTTATTGGCTCTATTAAGAACTGCCTAGAAGGCCAGTTTAAAACAGTAGAAGTGATTGGTGAGGTTTCTAACTTATCACGCTCTGGAGCAGGTCACTGCTACTTTACTCTCTCTGATGCCAAGGCCAGCTTAAATTGCTGTCTTTTCAAAATGGACGCCCTTCGAAACCCAATTTCAAAAGAAATAAGAAATGGTGATAAAATTACCGCCTTCGGTGGAGTAGGTGTCTATGCGCAAAGAGGAAGCTTTCAACTAATTGCAAAAAGAATAACGAAGGCCGGTGTTGGTGATCTTAAAGTTGAACTAGAGAACCTGAAGAAGAGACTATCAGCAGAAGGTCTCTTTGATATTGCGGCCAAGAAACAAATTCCCGAATTTCCAAAGAAAATGGGTCTTATTACGGCACAAGGTAGCGCTGCTTACCATGACTTCATTAATGTTACGAAGAGAAGAACCGCTTGGATGAATATCCTCTTTTCTCCAGCTACTGTACAAGGAAAGGCCGCTCCAAACTCATTAAGAAAGTCGTTAGAGAGCTTAATCAAATTTCACCTCCAAGCATCTCCAGAAGATAAGCTTGACGCAATTGTTCTGACTAGGGGGGGAGGCTCCCTTGAAGACTTATGGGCCTTTAATGATGAGGGACTGGCCTGGGATATTTTTAACTGTCCTATCCCGATTATATCCGCTGTCGGTCACGATGTTGATTTTTCAATTAGCGATTATGTGAGTGATAAGCGCTGTGAAACTCCTACTGCGGCAGCAGAGATTTTAAGTGAAGGCCAAAGTCGTTTGATCTCAAGACTTGAAAGAGTTCGAGTATCACTTCGCTCCTCTATGAAGTCTTGCCTTGTCAGAAATAAGCATCGGGTAGAATCCAGTGGGCCTGGTAGTATTATTAGAATTATTGAAACTAAGTTTTATCATCTCCAAAAGAGGTTAATGGCCTGCCGAATTGATAATCGTCTCAACGAATTTGTTGGTTATAGTGAAAAAACTCTCAGACTCGAAGAGTGCTTTCGCGGTTTAAATACTTTTACAAATAAAGTAAGTGAATTAAAATTAAGAGTAGAAAATAATCATAAAATGCTCTCTCTACTTGACCCTCGAAATGTTCTTAATAGAGGCTACTCTTTTGTTCAAGACTCTAATGGAGCGGTGATAAGTGATATTAAAAACTTTAAAGAACTCACAGACAACTCTTTAATCTCCATTCACTTTAAGGATGGAATTGGCACTGTTGTTAAGGCCAAAGGAAGGCAAAAATGAAAGTAGTATTGGTTTTATGCACTCTGGTATTTATGAGCTGCTCAAATGTTAAAGTTATAAATCCCGGCGTAGCGAAGCCTTCTGCAGTGAAAGAAGAAAGACCAGAAATTCAAATCGTAAAGAAAGCGCCTATCTCTTTTAAAATCGTGAAGATCTCTATAAGACCAGGGGAAGCCAATCTTCTCATTCATGACGGTGATTTTTCAGCTTATGTGAAAGATAGTTCATTGAAGTGTGGTGATAAGGTAATTCCTCACTACTTTAGCGATGGAAGGCTTATGGCCTTTCTTTCAGAAAGTTATTTTTCAAAGCTTGCTGTTTACGATTGCCTTTTAGAGCATTCAGATAAGTCATTCGTCGTTGCAACTGTTGAAGTGATTGATAAAGATTTTCCCTCTGAGAGGCTTAAGGTAGATAAGAAGAGAGTCTTCCTTAATAAGAAGCATGCTAAGAGGGCCGCGAAGGAGAGGGCCATACGGCATAAGGCCTACTCAAATTCTCCTAAATATCCACTATTTGCAGAAGGCTTTCAATTACCTATAAAGAGTAAAGTAACGAGTATTTATGGTTCTAAGCGAATTTTTAATAATAAGAAACAGACTCAGCACCTTGGAACAGACTATAGGGCAAGAGTTGGGGCTAAGATTAAAGCAGCTAATAGAGGTAGAGTCGTAATAAGTAGAAAATTCTTCTATACAGGAAATACCGTTGTCATTGACCACGGTCTAGGGATTTTTACACTCTATGGGCACTTATCAAAGCGTCTAGTGGAAGAAGGAGAAATTATTCCTAAGGGACTAGTCATAGGAAATGCTGGAGCAACTGGAAGAGTCACTGGACCACATCTCCATTGGGGAGTAACTGTAAATTCTTTGGCCGTAGAAGGTGAGAGCCTAGTCAAAGTATCTAAAGAATTTATAAAATAATGGACTTACTTTCTTCGTCTAATCGGTTTTCTGAAGTTGAGATCGTTGTAGAAAATAATTTCTCTGTAAGTGATGCTGATCTCAAGGCACGCTACGGCTTTACTCCAAAGAGGAGGCTCTTCGCTGACATTTCTTGGAAATCTGGAATGGTTTATATCATGGGGCCCGAGGAATTTTCTGAAGCCGATAATATTATAAAGGCTTACCCTGGAGTTTTTCTCCTCTGTTTAGAGGATATTCCTAGGGGGCTCAGGCATAGTATCTTTCCTTTGAAAGATGACTCCGCTGAAATTATCGCAGTTCTTGAGTTCATCGAGGGAATTATCAAAGAAGAGAAGAAACTTTATTTAAAAGAAGAGGCCCAGATACTATGTGCTAAGCTTTTTAAAGATGCAGGTTCTTACCTCGTGGATAGTGAAGGTATAGATTGTGATTTAAAGTCGAATATAATAGCTACTTTCTTATCCTTTGAAAGTGAAAACCTCCAAATCCCAAACTTAGAGAATTTTATTGCAAAGTGCTCAGAATTATTTGAGTCAACTGGACTGTGGAAAGAGATGGCCCTTGCTGAAACTGATGAGCTTGTTGAGCTTCGCTCAAAAAGACCAGAGCTTAAGATCTTCCCACTTGATTGGCTTGGTTTAACTCAATACCTAGTTTACTGTTCAAAGTCGGAAAATGAAAAAGCAGTTTCTTTTGGTATCTCACTCCTATTAGAGTGGCTAGAAAAGTATGCGGCCTTTAACCCCCAATTAACTAAGGCCCTTGATCAGAGCTCCCTTTGGGAAGAAGCTGTCACTGAAATACCTATGCCCTTATCTATCATTAATACTAGTGGAGATCTGATTGTTTATAATAATAGGTTCACAAGTTTAAACTTACCCCCTCGGGATTGTTTAAATTTAAATGAGGATGATACTCTTGAAATTAGTGGTGAATTTTTTAAAGTAATAAAAATGGAGATGGATCGTGATGAAGGAGAAGCCTTTCTCTTTCTCTTTCTTAATCAAGACCGCTTTAGTGGGGATGATAGTACTTCTCAGGGCTTAAAAAGTATTTCATCACGAGAGCTAGGTATTATATCGAGCTCTATTGCTCATGAATTGAATAATCCTCTCGCTGGGATTCTTGCTGCCATTGGACTACTTGAGTTAGAAGATTGGCAAGGCGATAGTGCAGATGTCTTAAAGGACATGAAAGCATCGGCCATAAGGTGTAAAACACTTGTCGAAATTTTTCTGGGCTTTTCTAAGGCGAAAGATCAGCATCAAAAAGCAGGTTCAATTAGAGAGGCGTTAGGTCAAGCTCTTGATCTATTACGCTTTAGAATGATTGAGTCTGATATTAGGATTGAAGTTAATGTTGAGTCGGGAAGTACTCCTTTTAAGAGGGATATGAATCTCTCTCTCTCTAGTATGGTTCTCTACTTAGTGCTTGGGGAGATCCTCACCCAATTTAATCACTATCGCCTTGTGCTTGGAGATGAGTCTTTAAAAACACTTAAAGCAACTTATAAAGAGGAAGCTGATAGAGTCGCTATTACTTTCTTTAGTGAATTAGATCTTTCTGAAAATTTTACAAGTTCAAAACTCGTAAATTACTTGGTTCAAGTGCAAGGTCTCGAAATGGAAATTGACTGTAATAAAGTTACGCTTTCGGATTGGAAGCTTATTTAGTAAGGGGAAATTATTTGAGTGACAAACTTAATCTGCTTCCTATTGTATTTCTCGGGGGAGGGCTAGGTGCTTCTTTTCGGTGGCTTATTTCATTAGCAAGTATTCAGATGGGGGCCCCGTTATGGGGTGCAACTCTCTTTGTAAATACGCTTGGAACACTTATTTACTTTCTTTCTTTCAAGTTCAGTGCGGCCGATGTGGTTTGGCATCAGCATTTTTTAAGAATTGGTCTTCTCGGATCTTTAACAACATTCAGTACTCTGAGTTATGAGGTCTTTAGTGCAGTAAAGAATGGTCAGCATATTCAGGCCGCTATTATTTTTGGGCTAAATATACTCACTGGGATAGTCATAGCTGTTGGGGTGTTGCGATAGATACCCATCGAGTTCTTTAAGAAAACCATCCGGATTAGACAGAGCGCCTTTCTTCTTAAATATGAATAGGCTTGGGCCATCTTTTTCTTTTAAAAAATACTGAGTAATAAAGCTTTTAAGGAGGGGATGAAAGTGCGGGCTCTTTAATTTTCCATTACTAAGGCGCTGCGCTTTTGAATTAATATATTGAAGAAGCTTCTTTCTGTGGCTTGGGTAGCGAAAGATAAGCTGATTCTTCACATTCAGTGACTGAATTGGAAAGATGATCATTTGCTCAGGAACCAAGTGATGAGTGATAACAAAGTCTCCTGGGATAGAGACTCCCTCAGACTTTTCTAAGAGCTCTTCTTGGCCTTTGGGCGGAAGTTTAATATTAGGTAAGTGAATCTTCCACATGAGCCGAATGGTCTCACCCCTTGCTAAAGGCTCCATTTTACTAAAGAGATTATTGAAGTGAACAAGTGCCTCAACAAAGGGGCCAAAGAGTTTTATGGTAGCAGTCTTCCATGGTGACTCTTCTAGTTTACTAATTAAGAACTCGTACTCTTGCTCAGTTCCTGTACAAGGAAGAGAGTAGAGAATTACGCCATTTTCTCCTTTTAGGGTCACAAGACTAGGCGTCTTTAGCTTTTCTAGTTTATTCTTAATATCAGCGCTCGTATGAGTTTCTATTTTATAGTGAATACGATCTAGCTCATAGCGATTACGAGGATAGTAGAGGTGATTTATTTTTTGGATATCCTTATCCATAAATATCTTTAAGTAATTAAGAAGGAGCTCCGCAGTAGCTTTTGCATCATCCAAAGCTCTGTGGGCCTTGGAGTGTTTAATATTAAAGATCTTACTCATGTAATTTAAATTGGAATTAAGCAAGTTAGGTATTAAGTACTTCGTCATTAGGTTCGTACATAAACTTTTATTTTCTAATTCTGGCCGCTCAAGTCTTCTTAATACTGAGTTGAAAAAAGGAATATCGAAGGAGGTATTATGAGCTACTAATATGCTCTGGCCCATGAACTCAAGAATTTCTTCAATAACATCTTCAATAAGAGGAGAGTGCTCAACATCGGCCTGTTTAATACTCGTTAATTTCTGTATAAAATCTGGGATTTTTATTTGTGGTTGAATAAGGTAATTAACCTCTTTGACAATCTTTAGGTTCACAATTTTCACGAGCCCAATTTCAATGATCTTATCAGACTTATGATTACCACCTGTTGTTTCTAAGTCGAATACGACAAAGTCTAACGGTGCTATAAGCTCCTTACCGGATGATTCATGATTATTGTTGAGGGGTGTGTTTTGATTTTTTGTTGTCATAATTTCCGTTTCGAACATTCGTTCGATAAGTAGCTTTATCTTGAGTATACGCTGAAATTATGAGTTGGAAAGTACTCTATTGAAAGGGACAAAAAGTACTCATTCATAACCAACTAAAGTACTTGTTCAGGCCCCTTAAGCCCTTCTAGTATAAATATCGACTATTTTATTGACTGAATATTGTTTAGGTTAAAGTCGGTATCAAGAGCACAGAACCCAGCACATTGACCATTATCTTCGATATTTATTGCTTCATCATTAAGAAAGCTAACGGTTATTCTGCAGTTTTCGCCATAGCCTAACTCTAAATTAGTAGGAACAAAAATTACTTCATTTTCAATATCACTCTTATTAACTTCAGTCTGAATTCCTTCAAAGGAGCAGCATCTTCCTTCAGGAGATTCTAGATCAATAAAAATAGACTTAGAGTCCAATGTAACAGAAGTCGTTGCTCTTCCTTCTTTTAAGGTTCTCTCTTGGATTAACTCGTAGTCTTGAGCGGCCGTAACCTGAAATGATATTAATAGAGCAAATGTTAAAAGTAGCTTTTGCATATTATTCCTTGCCTAGATTGAGTTGCCTTTCTCTATTTTAACGCCTCTTTCGAAAGAAACGGGGTAATGGGCCTAATTTACAAGGGGCGTATAATATTTATACATTTCCATAATATTTACTTATGAAGAGTATTCCTTCTAGCTATTGGGTTAATGCCTAAGTCTATCCTAGAAAGGTATTTTGAAAATACATGATAAGGAGAAGAAAATGCAGAAAATTAAAGTGAAGTCCCTCTTACTCGCCGGAGCACTAGCTCTTAGCTCTACGGTCTATAGTGCTGCCCCTACAGCTGATATTGCCATTCTCCTTGATACATCAGGAAGTATGGGCAGTCTCATCGGCCAAGTCCGAGATGGGCTCTGGAAGACCCTCAATAGTCTAGGAAGTTTGGAAAAAGACGGGCAAAAAGCTGAGGTAAGGCTTGCGCTCTATGAATACGGCAGTGGAGTTGTTCCTGCTGAAGCTAACTTTATTCAGCTGCTAACGCCGCTGACTGCTGATCATACACTCTTGGCCCAAGCGCTCTTTGCTACTAAGGCAGAAGGGCGAGAAGAGTACTCTGGCAAGGCCATTGATTTGGCCTCCAAAGATCTCGCCTGGACTAAGGAATTAGGTGATTTTAGATCGATTGTTATTGCTGGTAATGAAACGATTCACCAAGGAAGTGTTAAGCCCTTAGAAGCGGCGGAGAATGCTCTTCAAAAAGATATCTTAGTGAATACTATTTTTGCAGGGCCTCAGACTCGGCCGGCCTTTTCAAGGTGTGGATTTGGAGGATTTGGTTGTACAGGCCATCAGCCGCCAGCGATTCCTGCTGATCCTGTCGTTGATCCTATCTTTCTAGAGTGGAAGGAAATGGCAACTTCTGGAGGAGGACAGGTATTGAATATTGATCACACTCAAGCTCAGCCCTATATTGAGTCACCTTTTGATAAAGAGATCGTAAGTCTAACGGCCTCTATAAATGAGACCTTTCTTCCCTTTGGTAAGCTTGGCGAGAGTGAGTACGCTCGAATGATTAGTCTTGATTCAGATATAAGAAATAGTGGAAGTGGATCATATATGGATTGGGGGACCTACAGAGGAGGCAGCTTTGGGCAAGCAAGTCAGTCAGCTTGGGATCTTGTAAGTGCAGTGGACCGTGAAGACTTTGAGTTAGGCACAGTTCTCGATGTTGATTTACCTGAGGCGCTAAGAGGTAAAACAATTGAGGAGAAATTGAAAATAATTGCTTCTTTTAAGAGCAAGAGAGAAGCAATTGAAGAAGAGATCAAACTCTTAAGAGCTAAGAGATCTGATTTTGTAGCGGCAGAATTACTTAGAATTGGCAATGAAGGGGAGAAGACATTCTCTGATGCCATTAAAATAATGCTTGTGGATCAGTTAAAGAAGAAAGGCTTTGAATTAGGTACTGAAGAATAGAAAGGACTGATCTTTATATGGTTTCATTCTCCCTTAAAGATCAGTTTTAAAGAGGGGAGAATCTCTATGAGGTTCTCCCTGATTTAATGAAAGAACTCTACAATATCAGATTTAAGAAAGAGCCACGTCTTAACTACTGTGGCCTTATGACCAAGCCCGGATGATGACAAGATAATGGGGTTCCATTTTTCTTGTAACTCTAGCTGGTTCTTTGTTGGAACGGTGTCATCATTGGTGGAAATAATCATTCCAATTTTCTTCTGAACTCTATCGAATTTAATTCTTAAGGGCTCATAGGGAATTACTTTCTCCAGTGCATTCTGGTATTCACGATCGGACTTGAAATTAAAAAATGCGAACCTCTTCTTCTTAGCATCAACGAGTACTTTCTGGTTAGAGTCTGTGATGATAGAGGCGATATTTCCACCTGAAACAATGAATAGGCCAATCTTTAATTGATCAAAACGCGCTAGTGAGATTGAGGCATGAAGGCCACCAACACTTGTTCCTAGCACTCCTAGTTCAAAGTTGTGATACTTCTTAATTAAGATACCCATTGCTCTTTGAGCCCGATTGTAGAAGCGAGTGTGAATTTCAAGCTCAAGACTATGCTCATCATCATCAGTCCAATTCTTGACAATGACTGCGTTAATATTGGATTTGCATAATGCTTTGGCATAGGATTTATCAATGATATTGATGCCTCCAGTAGGAGGCAAAATAAAGACAAGCTTCTTCGAACCCTCAGCTGTGAATTCTAGAGTGTCTACTTTAAAATCGTTGTCAGTAATGACTCTTTCGACACCCTCGCAAGCAAGTGATGAATTCAAAAAAGGTACAGAAGCTAGAATAAGAAGTATGTATTTTTTCATAAGAACTACTTAGCATAAGAAACTCAAAATGGTGAAAAAATTAAGTGGTTGGAATACTAGGTACTTAAAAGCAAAGAGATTGAAGTTTTAGACTCTACCTACTCTCTAAGTTCTATCTAGGCCGCCAGATTGTTTTAGAGCCAATTATTCCGCGAAAACCTTTTTGCATATACAATCTCATAAGTCTGACTTTTTGATAGTAGGCCCTTGGTCTGCGTTTGGTATCATGAACAAGGTTACCTCTGGAATCAAAGAGTTGATAATTATCACGAAGAACCTCATGATGGTAGAGTTCTGCAAAGTCCTCTAGTGGGTTTTTGAAAGAGTAGAGCGAAACAAAGTTAGATTTGATAATGCTTTTAAAAATAAAATCACTATATTGTAAATCATAAGTCTCTTCTTCTATTCTTTTTAAAAATAGTTTTTCTACTTTAGGAGTCCAAATCATTTTAAATTTGGGTGTAAGGCCAATACTCCAGCTTAATTTTGCCCATGGTGAAGTGAGGTAGGGTTTACCATTCTCATTATAGTCAATCTCAGTTACGTCATCATTGGCAAGGTGAAGAAAGTGGCCGACCTCATGAATGATTGTCGAGCGTAAAGGCGACATTTCCTTTTGTGTAGGATAAACGAAGTACGGCATTTCAGGGTGAGGATGGTCGCCTTCAAATAAATTTAGGCCAAAAGGGTGATGGTTAACTTTATTAGCATACTCTTTTCTTGTTTCAGTAATATCAAATCTTCTTTTCTTAGAAATCTCTAATATAAATCCATCTGACTTGTGCCCTAGTGTATTTGGGTAGCCCACCATAGGTGTTGATTTCTTATAATCATAGGATACTGATGTCAGAGCGCCATAAGGAAGCCCTTCACGATAGATAATGATCTTCTTTATATAGCAGAAAGATTTCTTAGTATGGGCAGGTAGACGATCGTAAACTTCTAAGAGTCTATTCGCATACTTATAGGATTCTCTCTCACAAGGTCTTTGCATCTTTCTTATATGACTAGTTAGGAAGTCTTGATTTTTTTGAGGTTTGATATAATGGCCAACTAAGCACGTTTTACTTCTTATACTCGCTCTGCACTGATCGGCAAAAGCTTGTGATAGGGGAAGTAATAAGAGAGCGAAAATCAATACTTTATTCACAGGAATCCTAGTGTGCCTATTTTTTTTGAGTTCTAAGAAAGAGTAGCACCCCAGTAGAATTAAAGAGGTCCTTTGTAGCGATTATATGATGGTGTCTACTTTAGATACAGGGCCGCTGTAATCTAGCGGCTTACCCTATTTTAGTAGGTCTTACCGCAAAAATTACCTAGCATCTTAAATCTTTAACTCCAATTAAAATAAATTGAATTTATTCAAGAAGATAATTGAAAGATGAAATTTAGCGAGGGTAGGTGAAGTTTGATAGAATATATTAAAGAGATGTGGGATTTAGCTCGAGAAGCCAAGGCTCAAGGCCTCATTTTTTGGGCCGCTCATTATTGTTTTTTTTTAGGAACTTATTCTTTTCTTTATCAATTACGAACAAGACGTTGGAGCACTACAAAGGGTGAGCTTATTGAAGCTGGGATTGGTAAATTCGGTAGTGAAAACAGGAACTCTGAACAAAAATTTACGGCCAATGCCTTATATCAATACACTGTTTCCAACGTTAGTTACCAAGGAAGTCGTATCTCTCCTTGGATAATTGTAGCAAGTCAGAATGCTAGAGTGGTCCTAAAGAAGCAGATGTCACACATTGAGAAACTACCTAATGGAAAGGTTAAAGTCTTTTACAACCCTAAAAAACCAAATAAAAGCTTTCTAATAGTCGCTGGGAAATTTGGTCTTTTCATTACTTTCCTTATTATTATTATACCGATTGGTTCATATTACTTTAAGTACCATTTGAAGTAACCTCTACCTCTGTAGGGGGGCTGCAGACTTTATGCTGACCTAATGGAACTAAGACTCAAGTAGCGGTATATCGCCCAAAACTTCCTTATCTCTATCCATAAAATTGTCTAATGATATTAATTAAAAGTATCTATTTTGGTTATATACCCTTCTGAGGTAATAAAGAGCTAACAACTCAAGGGGAGGATAAATGAAGATATTTAATTTGGTTTTGATTTTTATTGTAAGCACTACTTCTTACAGCATGGTCCAAGAAGATTCTTTTGAAGTAGACTTAAGTAGGCAAAGAGATTGTTCAACTGTTGAATTTATAAGAGGACCTTACCTTCCAGGACCTATAGAGGCGGGAATAGCTGCCTATAATTCTTCAAGAAGTACAATTTCATTACAAGATATGCTGGATGATGAACCTATTTACTTCGACATCGGCTCCGACGATGAGGAGAGTTTATTTGATTTTACCCCTAATTACATATGGAGATACAGTGGCTCCTTAGAAAAGAGAGAAGAAAGCAAGAAGAGTGTATCCTACCGCGCAGGAAGTATAATGGGCGAAATCAATATTCTTTTTAAAAAAAATAAAACGCATATCATGATAAGTTATACACTGGAGGAAAGTGACGAATTCCTTTTTTCCTTAAAGTGTGAACTTTAACTCTTCTCCATTAATGAATTGGTCTGTACGAATGCTGGTGCTTTAAGTCAGCAGCATTCGTACGTGGCACGAAATTTCTACCTAGTGGCGCGGGCCTTGAAGCTTACTACTATCTGGGTATTCAAGTCTTTTAGTGAGTTTTCAATACTAGAAACCGAACCATTATTCCTTATTGGTGTTACTCAATAAGCACCCAGCACTAGGCTGAATATAAGTATACCCTTCAAGGGAGTTTGGACTTAGGTAATTTCCCTTTACCGAAATAGTGATTAGTCCACTAGGCTTAATGGTTACTTTCACTATTTTATTTCCAGTTTTACCTGAAGTCTTATCAGTCTGAGTAAGGTTCTTAAGTGACTTCATTAGGATTGAACTAGGGCATGCAATTGTTACAAATCTAGATCCAGTATCAACTGTGAGCTGATTGCTATTATCATCAGCTGAAGCAAAACTTTGAGATACTGACATCATTGTCATCATGATTGAAAT
>CALHBL010000377.1 GCA_937930825.1 uncultured Bacteriovoracaceae bacterium | reverse complement strand
CCATTAAGTAAACGTAGCTACTGGCTTTCTTCTCAGAGCGAAAGGCCGTGATCTCATCGCCTTCTACACTTAATCCAGATTTTAAATTAACAAAATTCATATTATCTCAACTCGACTTTTAAAGATTTAGCTTTGGAATTTATAAATAGCACATTGGCCAGGAGTTTCCTCCACTTCAATTTCTAGAACAGGAAAATTAAAATTAAAACGCTCTCTCACTAGCTGATGTATTTCATGGGCGAGGTAAATGGCAAGTCTTTCTGCGCTGGTATTTTGAATAGGCAGAATGAGAACATCTTGTTTAGGTATAACAAAGAGTGAGCCATCAGGAGGACAGATCTCATAAGAGCCACCTTTGGTATCAACTTTTAAATTGGGGTTCTTACCTGGAATGAGCAGTCTATGATCGAGCCTGTCACATACTTCACGAACTATGGGTTTAATATCGAGGAAATCAAAGACCATATCGGCATCCAATTCACAAGCTTCGCCCTTAAGCTGAACTCTATAGTTATGTCCATGTAGAGGTTCTCGCGTACCATCTTTAAAAATCAGAAAGTGAGAGGCCGCGAAGTTGAAATACTGTTTGTAAACTCTGATGGAGTATTGTGTGTCCATTATAAATCCAAGCTAATTGAGCAAGACAAAATTCTATTCAAATGATGCAGAATAGTCTATCTTTAAGCTCCCGTATAGGAAAAGGTTAGGGTGGTAAGTGGAACTTTCTTCAGTACAAAAGAAGCAGGCATTGAAGGCCATTAAGACCTTAAAAGAGCTGGCACCTGGCATTTTCTCACCTTCTGAGAGCTTATTAGACATTGAAAAGACCGTTAAAGCGGTCCATACATCAGTTTCTGGTGCTTTAGAGGCCAACTCTAGCTTCGCCTTACCGGTTGAGTTTACGGAGGACTTTGCTTTCTTCTGTTTTTCAGACGGTGCGTGCCGTGGCAATCCCGGTCCTGGTGCCTGGGGCGCTCTTGTGCAAGATTCTTCGGGAGAGCTTATTTATGAAGGTAGTGGTCTTGAACGGCCTAGTACGAATAATCGAATGGAAATGACTGGTGCGTTGCGTTGCATGCAGTATCTTAAGGCCCAAGGTCATTTGGCCGCAAATATTGTTGTGATTAGCGACTCAAAGTATGTAGTTGATGGAATGAATAAATGGGTTGAAGGTTGGAAGAAGCGTGGCTGGAAGAAGGCCGATAAGAAAACACCTGAGAATATTGAAATATGGAAGGACTTGGACCAATTAAGAAATGAGTTCGCAAAGGTTCACTTCTCTTGGGTTAAGGGCCATGCCGGTCATCCGCAAAATGAAAGATGTGATCAGCTGGCCAATGAGGCGTTAGATAATGAAAGGTCTTAAAGGATTTTCTTCCTTCATTCTCATCTTTATTAGTATGGGGATCAATTTCTCATGTACAAGCTTAGATAGGAAAGCGCGTATTATTTCCAAGACAGGTCTTCAAGATGGTAAAGAAGGTCAGAGACTTTCTCAGGCCAAGAACGATATTATATTGGCAAAGCAGCTTTTAAAGCTGGCCATAATTCAGATCAACTTTATGGAAAAAGAAGAGTTAGTTGATAACTCAGGAGAGAAGAAGGCCGTCTTTATTGAGGCCAAAGCCTTCTCTCCCATACTCTTTAAAGAGCAGGTTAGTCCCCTTCAACTCTTCAACGGTGAGCCTGTCTTTACAAAATTGATGCCTGAATTTTATCAATTCTTAAGCACGTTAGAACAGAAGAGGATTCCTCTTGTTGTTGAGTGCTCAAGTACGAATGATTGTCTCTCGCTCAGGGAGGACTTGAAGAGAAAGTATAATTTATTAAAAGTAGTAAGCTTAGAAGATCTTGTGGAAACCAACACAAAGGTATCTTATATTGTTATGCTGTCTTCTCGTAATATTGCCTTATCAAAGAATATCTCCAGTCAGTTTCGCACTGCTTTCAAGTATAATTGGTTAAATTTTCCTAAACTCTATGCCCAAGATTTGAATAGAGAAGAGTGGGCAAGCTTGATTGCTAAAGTTAAAGAATTCTAATAGTTTATTACTTGATTATAGATGTTAGTGCGATTAATCTTGTAGGGAAATAATTAACCAACAAGGAAAGTCTATGAAACATCTAATGCTTCTTGCTCTCTTGGCCACATCTCTTGTTTCTTGTAATAAAGAAAAAAAAGTGAGCCTAAGTAGCGACGAACTAAAAACATTTTACACTGTCGGTCATACAATGGGCCAAAGAATGAAGAACCTTAATCTAAATGACAATGAAGTTGCAGCAGTTGCAATGGGTTTAAAGGATGCGGCGAAGGGTGCTAAGGCACAAGTTGAGCCTGATAAGTTTAGAGCTAAGATCCAAACTCTTTTCAAAGCACGTATGACAAAAGCTGCTGAAGCAGAGAAGTCTGGTGGAAAAGCTTACTTAGAGAAGTTTGCTAAAGAGGCAGGCGTTACAAAGACTGCCACAGGTCTAACTTATAAAATTCTATCTGAGGGAACAGGAGAGTATCCAAAAGAAACAGATACTGTAAAAGTTCACTACCATGGAACTCTCACCAATGGTGAGGTCTTTGATTCTTCTAAAGATAGAGGCGAGCCTGTTACTTTTCCTTTAAATAGAGTTA
>CALHBL010000376.1 GCA_937930825.1 uncultured Bacteriovoracaceae bacterium | reverse complement strand
GTAACAGGGGACTCGATAACAACCATTGTCGATATGCTCATGAAAAATATCTCAAAGATGACGCCTGAGAAAGTTTATAAAGCTCTCTATCATTTTTCGGAATATCAAAACCTTGATCCTGATTATGAAAAAACTCTTGATAAGGCCCAGCTTCATAAATCGAAGCTTATGCGGGGATTTTTAGAGATAGTAAGGGAATATAGAGAGGGATTGTGAAGTTAGCTTTTTATAGTGGGGGAGATGAGTACGAGAATCATAATCTAGACATCGAATGCCTTGAGCTCATTGATTCATCTGATCCAACCTTTACCTTTATTCCATCAAGTTCCTATGATGGAGAGAACGAGTTTCGTGAATTTGTAAAACAGTATAAGTTCTTCGGTGTAAACCGCTTTATCTACTTCCCCATAGATGTACCCCAAGATAAGGTGCTCCTGTCTGAGGTTTTCAGTAGTGACTTCATTCATTTAGGTGGTGGAAACACTTACCACTTTTTAAAATGCCTGCGTCAAAGAAGTCTCATTCCCTTTTTAACGGAGTTCGCTCTAGGCGGAGGAGTCCTCTGCGGCCTAAGTGCAGGGGCAATTCTCATGACTCCTAATATAAGTACGGCCGGTTATCCCCACTTTGACCGAGATGAAAATGAAGATGGGATCAAAAATTTCAAGGGAATGAATCTTGTTAAATTCGAATTCTTTCCCCATTACCGCAACTCCCCACGCTATGATAAGGAACTCATAAAAGAATCCAAGAAGGCGAGCCTTCCTATCTTCGCCGTTCCCGATGGTTCAGGAATTTTAAAAGAAGAAGATAAACTCACTTTAGTTGGAAAGGTTTGGTGTTTTCATAAAGGGGTGAAGGTTCTTCTTAATAGTTAACTTTGTTATTAGGGGGAGGCTCTTTATAATTTTTTAAAAAATATGGTTTCGTGATTTTTATACTCTCTCTAGTATTGTATGTGATTTTTGTACGGTACAATGAAGGACCAACTGAAAACTTTGCTGAGTAGTGCGAAAATTTTTGAGAAGCCCATACTCCCTATTAAGTATGAGCTGAAAAGAAAATTATAATTGTGATTTTGAGCAAACAAGTACTTTAAAGTCAGGCATCGCTCCTTCAACAGCTGTAACTAGCCTTATAACAATGAAGTCCTCTCCATCAGCATCTTTTGCTTCTATAACACCAACATTAGGCTCACTTCCTTCAACTTCTTGAGTATCTGTGATTAATCCCAGCATATTCATAGTATGTAACTTGACTGATGTTACTTTAACACCGTCTACATCTTTAACAGAGTATTGTGCAGCTACTGGGGCTTTCATTCCAGACTCCATACACATGTAAGCCGAAGCACTTGCAGAAAAGTTAGTAGATAAAATTAAGCTTAAAGTTAATAGCATTTTTTTCATTTGATATTCTCCTTTTAGGTTTGTCGATAGGAGAATCTAGCACTTTAGGAATTAATATCGAGTTGTTTTTTTTTTAAGATGTAATTTTTATAGGAGGCCGAAAAACGTCGTCGTTTTTAAGACAATTCGTGAATCTATTTTATTCGTGCCCTTCATGATTAGTGCCAGGTACATTTTAGTATGCGTCTAAGGTATGACACTTATGCATAGCTTTTCTTTCATTAGTTTTATTCGGTTAATGGTATTTTGCAATACACCGTGTACCTGGCACCATTGATACATGCTCGTATACGGCTAAGGAATTTTCTTAAAAATTATGTGCAATTATGAATCAGAATGTCGCTTGACGATAGCTAGAGTTCTTGAGCAAATTTATTGCATTACAGTTTGAATCTAGACTTGTACTAAGAATAAAAGATACGCATGTAGAGTTTACAAAAGAGCTTTAGTTTGAATGAATTTAATGTAAGTTTGTCTCTTCGAATATCATTGGAGAAGAAATGAAACTATTTATATTAGCTGTGATCAGTACTTTTTCTATTTCATCTTTTTCAGAAAATCTCTCTGATTATCAAGTCTACGCTGCCTCTTACGATCTTGATTCTTGTAAGGTAGTAATTTCTGACTATCATTGGTCTAAGTCACAAGATAAATCTCTTGGAGATTCTTTTGTTGCTCAAGGAGCAGGGAAGGTGTGTAACCAACTGAAAGAAAAGATGACTGAGTTTAGTGAAAAGGCAACAACTAAGAAAGGGCTTCGGTATAATAAGAATAATCATGTACATCGGCCAGTTTTTGGATTTGAAGTTAATGACGTCCAAAGTGTTCCGGGTCTTAAAGTAATCGTTCAAGTTTCAACGAGAAGTGGTCTAGAGTAATTCACTAAGAAACTTAAATAATAAATTGGGTACTTTATACCGATAGTGCTCTACTTAAACTTCTTTCTAGAAGTAGTACATTCTCACCATTTCTGAGGAACTCTATTGATTTCCTCGAGTGTAAGTGCCTGGTACATGTTGGCCTGCGGCTAAAATAAGAATAACGGGGCAAAAAATGGTATGGCCAATTTTTATTGCTGCAACATTTTGATGCATTCACTTTCTCATACTCTGACAGTACTCTTCTTAACAAGATTTATCTTTCTTAAGGAGTAGCGATGAAGCAATATTTAAGAATTCTTATAACTAATTTATTTTTAACACTGTCAATATCGGTGGCAGCAAATCATATTGTCGTTGATAAGTGGGAATATATACCTGAAGTGAAAGTCGATATCACTAAAGACACTCACAGAGGTTGGAATCTTAGAGTAGATACTACCAACTTTGTCTTTGATCCCAATAGTGCAGGTGCTTCTCACGAAGTTGGCCATGGACATGGTCATCTCTATATCAATGATAAGAAAATGACTCGTATCTACTCGGAGTGGACTTATATTCCAAGTGAATGGCTCAACAAAGGTCATAATAAAGTAGAAGTTACCTTAAATGCAAATACGCATGAAGAGCTTTGGTATAAAGATTCTACAATAAGTGATAGCGAGATTATTTTTCATACGCAGCTCCCTGTTGTCGATCATCATGGTCATTGATTAAGAGCTAGATCCTCTTTCCTATTGATTTAGTCTATTCATATAGTCATACCGTTTGATTTTTCAAGTATTGAAAACTCACTTAAAGACTTGTAT
>CALHBL010000375.1 GCA_937930825.1 uncultured Bacteriovoracaceae bacterium | reverse complement strand
TATCAATAAGTCTAAATTCCATGCACAAGGGATAGTAAAGTATATCTTCAAAAGAATAAAATATTATCCCACATTTTTTTTCAACGGCCTTCCTAAAGTTAACGTAGAGAAACTCAAGTGAATTTGGTGCAGAATGATATTCAGTAAGGGTGCATGACTTAATTTCACCTTTACCAGTTTTGATCAGTTCGCCAAACATGGAAGTGTCCATCTGTTCCTCGTGAAAAATTAGTTAGTCGAATAGGTTTTGCATATCTCATGGGGAGGCTTCTCGATTTAAAGGGAGCAGCAAAGACCTTTGTTTCTGAATTTAAGAGAAGGTAGCTGTCGAGTAAGTCTTCTTTCATTACTAATTCCCCGCTCTCTTCGTTTGTAAAATCGAGAGTGGCCACAGTATCTGAATAGAGGAAGAGTGTATTGAAGTCCTGCGCTGAGTATGTTGAGTTAAGATACTCTACAACTGAGGGGAACGAAATATCGATAGAAAAAGCACTCTTGTCTGTTAGTGAGTTGTAGCTAATATGGAGTTGATCATTCTTGTAATGGACAATACTCCCCATGAAGTAGTAGCTTTGATTTTCTGAAAATTCTTGAACGAGGGTCTCAGTATCAAGATAAATGATGTCAAAGCCTTGTGCATTTTCATACCAATTGAGCATTTTCTTAGAAAAGAGCTCCCTGGCCCGGGGATAGTTTCCGGCATTTCTGGCCTGATCTGAGGCAACTTCTCTTTCATAAATTTCATGTTGAAGCTCGATCCAGTCTTCTTTATGGTGAGTTTTCTTATTAAACTTTTGATCGAAATAGACCCAAATAAGTGTATTTAAACTAAGAGATTCATCGCCAATAACTTGAGTACCTAAGGTAAAGCGGTAAAAACCTGGGAAGTAATCTCCCGATGAAAAAATCATTTTCATCAGATCTTCATCACCTATATCTTTAAGGTTCTTAAGGTCAATATTGATCAATTGACGGCCTTCGCACCATGGTAATTAATTGTCTCGAGAGCATCTTTTGCAACAAGACAGTCTTTGACATTATATGTTTCCATTAAGAATAGAATCCCGCGGTCAACACAAGAGCCCAGGAAAGAGCATGTTTCACACTCTGTAGTCTTATTGGCGTATACAAATTGCTTTGAAATTAAAGTATTTTCATACTGCTCAACTTCTTCAATTTGAAAAGAGTCCGTGGGTACTAGAAATGTGTCGTTAAAAGAGGCAAACCTCTCGTAGAGGAGGGGGGATGCATATAGTTTCCCATTAAGGTAATTATACTGCTTTTCAATGAGGGAGTCGGTTAGTTTACCAAAGCTAAATCGAAGGTATTGTGCTTTTTCACTAGAGACAACAGAATCATTAAAGAGCTCTTTAATGCGATTTGTAGCTTTTTGAAACTCTGCAGAAGTGAGATCAGGTTTTCTACCAATAGAAAAATTATAGTCAATTGTTGTCTCAAAGAGGTGCTCAACTCTCTTATGCATAAACTCATAATCTTTGAGTAAATTACCAATCTTAGTTTTATCGTAGTCATAGACGTTCATAATGCCAAAAGAACGAACATTTTCTCGGTTAAGGGCATTTAAAAACTTATCTTTATTCTTCTCTAAAGTTTTGAGGTAACCCGTATCAGTAATCTTAGCAGGATCAATGACTAGGTTTACTTCAATCTCACACTCATTGTAGTACTTATTGAGTGTCTCGATAATGGGTGCCATATTGCTAATATTCAAATAAGTCGTTTGAAAAGATAGCCTTTTAAATTCATTTAAGACTTCAACAATACTAGGGTCTGATAGTACATCTACTGTATTAGAGGAGACGAGAAAATCTGTTGGACCAATAAAAGCAATAAATGTTCTGTAGCCATTTTGTGAAGAGGAGTCGATAAGATTAAAGAGCTTATCGGTATTTTCCTCTGTAATTAACTTATCTTGTTCTTTATTAACAAAGCAGCCTTCACATTGATAAGGGCAGCCTTTAAGAAGCTCAAAATTAATATTAAGGACAAACCCGTTTGCGTCTTTAAGGTGCCCAGAGGCCAAGTAATTATCCATTATGGGTATCTTGTTGAGATTCCTGGTAAGCGTCGATTATAGTTGGCAAAGATATTTCCCCATTAACATTTGCTAGCATTAAATGAAGAGGAAGATTCTCTTCTGTATCATAGTAGCTATAGAGGTTCTTTGCTCTAAACATGTAATCTTCAAACTGAGGCTTAAAATATGTAAGAGGGCCGTGTATAGGTTTTGAGAAAAAGGTTGCCATAAAACCTGTAATCGAAAAAAGGTTCACGACATTTGTACCGACATAGGCACTATCTTCACAGTGCTCAACGCCAGGGCTACCATCTTTACCTTCTCCTAAGTTAAGGCTTTCTTTTAATTCAGGTATGCAAGTAAAGGCAAAGAGTATTGTACTTTCTAAGAAATGATTCCACTTAAAGATAAGTTCTTTGTTATTCTGTATAAACTTTTGGACTTCATCTTCATTGAAAATAAGATTTGTAAAAATATCTTGGGTGTCGATTTCTCTGTAGCGAAGAAGAATGTTAGCAAGGTTTAATCTAAGAGTTTCACATGTAATTATATTTCTTGTCGTAAGATAAATCACAAACAATTTTTCTTTTTCCTCAAAAGAGGAGCCTTCAAAATCAATTTCGGAAGGTAGGTCTAGATTTGATAGATAAGTTAAGAAGACATTCTCTTTGAGTTCGGAGTTCTTATAGTCGATAAGATAGAGAAGTTCTTTGTTGCTAAAGAACTCTTTTATTTGCTCGACACTAAGGGGGACAGTTGCCTGCCTGATATTTTCGTCTGTGTAGACTTTCATTAGTGATCCTTTTGGCCTTCAAGTTCTGGAAGGTTAGAGTAAGCGTTTTGTAGTTTATTGTAAAATTTATCAATATTTTGAAACTGATATCTAATGACACTTTTACTCAATGGGCACTCATCCTCACCCTCAGTGAAGAGACTATCCTCACAGTTACCACCACAAATATCGTAAAACTCGCAACCGAGGCATAACTTATTGATTTTTAGAGCTTGCCTTTGTGCAATAACTTCAACGGCCTTTTGTTCAAACTTAGGCCAATCAGTTGTAATCTCATCAACATTAGATACCGGTTTATAGTAGGTTGTATCTGGGCATAGACCTACTGTCCCATTTGGGTTTAGGGTGAATGTTCTGTTGTTGCAGCAATCACACTTACAGCGAAATATCTTATTTTCGAATATACTTTTGGTGAAAAGGTCTACCTGTGGAAGAGACCACGTTGTGTTATTTTCAATATAGTAATCAACAATTTTCTTAAGATACTGAGACCACAAGATATTACTGACTTTAAGGTTGAGCGTTGTTTGGTCAAAGATTGTTAAGAGCTCAAAATCAATAGACTTAACTCCATTGAATTGTTGAATGAGTTTTATAGGATCAAGCTCAAGTAAGTTTTTTTGCACAGTAATACTAATCGCCACATTAATATCTTCACGAATCAACTTGTCTAAATTCTTAAAAAATCGAGCTTCTGATAATTGAGGCTTATCATTTTGGAAACGAATTTTATAGTCCCATGAAACTCCAATTTCACTGCTGTACTCGTCTCGTATAAATTGAACAAATTTGTCATCAACATTTATGAGAAGGTTAGTTTGGGGAACAATTGTTATTGATGTTTCATCAAATACTTCTCTAATGAGTTCGTTCACGTTATGAAGGTAGCTTAAAGGGGCAAGAAATGTCTCTCCACCATGGATATAGAAAACGGCCTTCTTTGGATTTACATTTACTCTTATTGCTCGGAGGTATTTCTCAACATCTTCAAGCTTTGCAATTGAAAATTTATCTTTATTGCCATTTGTGAAGCAGTGTGAACAGTTTAGATTACAACTCTGAACAACTCTTACATAAATAACATTAAATTCATCCTTAAATATCATACTTTCACTATAAACCTTTTAATTTCCTGTATATTTCCTTCCCTGTGCATATCGTAAAGGTAAGAAATTAAGATGAGATTAACTTTATGACCACAGGAGTTATTAAAAAGGTAGCTGCCAAAACCTTTGCTAATATCAAGCTCTAGGGCCTTTAGGTAGTCTCCATTATAAATATATTCCATCAACTTTGTAACCTTCTCATTGCTATCAGATTCACTCTTATTAAACTGATTGATATCAGACTGCATATTGATAAAATCTACAAAGATCTTCATAGGGTAGGTTGCTCTTATATACTCGGGATTTCCCGAAATTAAAGTTTCATCGAGTAACCACATCAGTTTCGTATCAGACTTTATAAGATGGACAAGAGAGGATGAGTCTTGAATAAAGTTTTTAATTTTATTACTTTTCTTCGCATAGTCATAGACTCCATTGATCATATCACCTTTTAGAATCTCGATTTCGCTTATAAAGAACTTCCAGCAAAAGTACTCAAGCTTCTTAAAAAAGGCTTCTATAATAGACGGGTTAGTATTCTTAGATAAGAAGTTCGCAAGAAGGTTTTCAAAGCTGAGATCTATTGGGGATAGCTCGGATAAAGATTCGCAGGGGAGGGTTGACTCATAGGCCTTTGAGAATTCTTCAAGTTCAATAGTATCAATTTCTGAGTTGCAATAGTTGACCTTGCTTTCCACATTGTCGGAATAGAAGTGTGTCTTTAAAAGGAAGTCTTGAGTAGAAAGTGAGTGGAAAAAATAACAGCTCTCAAGAGTTGTATCACTTAAGGTTGACTTCCAAAGCTGAATTTGAAATTTAAAGAAGTCTTGCTTAGTAAGATAGAGGTAAAACCTCTTGTCGGTACCTTGATTAATTACCTCTTTCCAGAGATTTTCTACATTTGATTCATATTTATTCTTTAGGAGGTTTTCAAGAGAGTCTTGCTGGATGAGAAGCTCTGGAGCAAGAGGGTTTTGAAGAGCACTGTCGGACGCTAAAATACTAGGATAAAGACTTGTAAAGAGAAAGTCATAATCGATATAAGCTCTTTTAAATAAGTGAAACACTTACTAAATTCCTTACCTACGTCCTCTTGAACCATGGCAGCTACCGTGGCATGAGCCGTGGCAAGTCGTAATACTAACATTAATAGTTCCTACATTAGTAAGAGATCGGTTGTATAAGAGGGTATTTAATCTTGTAATGAGTGCATTTATTGCAGTTCCAGCTCCAGGGTTACCCGGTTGTAGATCTGTAAGTGGATTAGGGTGTGCTTGAACTTGTGATTTATAGGTATTGAAGTTCAGTCTAAAGTTAGCATTCAGAGCTGAGACTCTATTGGTATAAACTGTTGATGTAGTAGTCGCTTCAGGTGGGGCTGATCCAGTAGTTGTGTGGTAGTTTGTGAGACTGAGTGAGGTTCGTACAATGCTAGTTAGGGTATAGGCATATGTGATAAAAAGGTCAGCAAGTGCTGATGCCGTGATTTTACCTCCAATGGTATTTACTACAGGAAGGGTATTTACATATACACGTAGAGCGTATCTTTCAAGGTACGGACTATTGACGCTATTTATTCCCTCTTTGTATGTTCCATAGTTGGAAGCTTCTTGTATCCTTGAAATAGCCGGGGTAACGACACCATTCATAAAGTCTACTATTTTAGGGTGTTCTGTAATTTCACTCATAACTTGCCTCTAGAAAGCAAGGCAGTTCAAATTCTTTAACGGCCATAAAGTATCCTTTCCCATGGCAAGTTTTCAAATTAGTGCATTCCTCGCATTCATCAAAAGTAGGTTCATTTAATTTTTCTATAGTAGCAAAAGTGCTTAAGAATTCAATAAAATTAGCCTTTTTTAATTGGTAGTTTTCATTATTAATAAAAACATACTCATCAAAGGGTAAGATAGGGCATAAGTGACAACTTGATCCCTTAAAGATAAAGGCAGGTTTCCTTAAAAGGGTTCTTTCATTATAGGGGCCTTCTACGCTATTATACATTTTTCCAATTTGACTCATCGACTTAAGGCTATTGCGAAGCTTCTTAGACTTTATTTTCTTAGGAATAAGGTCATTATATAGAAAGGTGAAGTTGATTTCGATAATTCCATCGTCAGAGATATTGTGAACAAAGAATTCAATTCTTTCTAGTTCTTTCGGAGAGAGAGGTTGCCCTAGGTTTATAGCAATATTAAATACGCACTTGCCATCAAGTGCACTTCTCAGTTTACTAACATTATTTCTTATTTCTCTATAGTATTCATCTTGATAGAGCTTCTCCATAATAAGATTAATTTGGACTTCGACTTCCTTAATTTGGAGTTTATTGATGATCTCTTTGAATTTTGTAAAGTCTGTTTCACCTTCTAAGGTACACGCAACTCCAAGATAGAGAAACTGATTAACGACTGCTTGAATATCTTCTCTTTCAAGTAGTTTTAGATTCTCGCTATTTTCAAAGAAGTCTGTGGGTAGCAAGTAACACGTTTCAAGCTGATAACCATTGCTAGAGAGTTCAGCAGCAAAGGTGCTTATTTGGGCATAGTCTATAATCTGATTTCCTGATCTTTTGTAGAAGCAGCTTTCACAGGTTTTAAAGCAATCATTGAGATTAAATAGCCGAAACTCCGCCACATGGGTTGGGGAGCCATACTTGTCATGCATTTGTGTATAAATAGACATAATCTAGCCTCGGGCTTGAAGGCCATTAAGAAAAGTTCTTACTAGTTGTTGCGTGGATATTCTTTAACTTTACTCATTAAAGGCTTTGGTTAAAATAATGATCTCTATGTATAAATAGATTGTCAAGCTTTGTCCTTCTCTCATGCTGGGCATGTTAACAACGAGGATGATTAAGGTTATGGTGATGAGAGTTTTAGTTATATTGGAGGGTTCTTGCTGCACTTAATTCATAAATCCTATCTAGAGAGAGTCGAGTTCTTCCCTAAGATGTCTCCCAAACAAGAAGATCAAACATTTATTTTTCATCCAGAGAATTGTGAAGTTCTCTTTGATGGTGAATTTCTTGAAGATTTCTTAGACGATCACTTTGAAAGTTCTTTTGGTAAGCTCTTTGAGTATCTCGGTAGCTCAATCCAAGAGTTAGTTCTCTATGTGACTGAAGAAGACTTCTTTGAGGTTGCAGTTGTCTTTTGGTCGTCTATTTTACGAGATTCAAGTTTTGAAAATTTGATTCTGTTATATGACAGTTATGAAAAAAATAGGCTTATTAATTTCCCTCAAAAGAGTGATCCTCTGCATCAGTTTAAGGTTTTCAATAAAAGTAATCTCTCAAGTTCCAAGATGAAAGAAATTTATGATTACACCAAAAAGGATTGCGCTGATATTGGGTCATTCTTTCACCTTTTGAGCTTAGAATATTTATTTGCAAGTACTTACATGAATAATGATCAATACGAAGATCAATTTCTTTCTAAAGTTCAAAGTTTAATAGATCATTATGCACTAGAAGAAGTGTTTAGCTTGAGAAACCTTATTCTAAAGTCACTCTATACTGATATAAACTCTATACTCATGGATCATGAGAAACTTGAGTACGATAAAGAGCTGATTTCTCAATTAAAAGAAAGTTCTTCTTTGGGCTGGATTATTGACCCTCACTTTAATAAAGATAATTCTCTCTATGTAAGGCAATACTTTAATGACTCAAATTTTGAAGCATTATATGAAAAGATAAAAAATACTATAAAGGCAGACTTACTTAAAAATATTAATGAAGAAGTTCTTTTAGGTTTTTTCATTAAAGGAAAATGGAACAAAGAGGAGCTAAAAGAGTTTGTTGATAATAGTTTAAGTTTTTCAGGCGTCCCTATCCCTTTTAACAATTATTTGAATAAAGAGAGTAATCTTCATTTACTTGGGCTGGTGGGAAGAGAGTTAAGAGTAGAGGGGGCAAAGGCTTACCTTGCGGCCTTGGAGCTTAGATAAGCAGTTAGTGTTAATAAGTTCCTCTTAGATAGTACGTACTAATATCGATGACTTATCTACTCTAGTAAACAAGGAACCTTGGAATATTCGAGAATTACTTTCTGTTTAAGCTAGATTTTGAATAGATCTGTTTATGTGTTAAAATTAATGATGAGCATTAAGTAAGGAGCTAAAGGTGAAAGTAATCTTTTTTATAGTAAGTCTAAGTATTGGGCTCTCTTTGTCTGATGTATTGGCCCAGGCTGACTGCTCAACTGTTGCCAGAGAAGTTGCAAGCTCTGTTGGGGCTTTTAGTACTGAGGTGGCCCTTGTTCCCGCCAAGTGTAAGAAGAATAGTAGAAGTCCAGAATGTCCTGAGTATCTTGAGGAAGCTAAGGAAGCTTTGGATGCTGTTATTAAAAGCCATGCTAAGTTTGTACAGGCTTGTAAGACTAAATAGTTTTAAAACACTCTTGTCTTTTTAATCTAAGAGGCTTCCCTTGTAATTTTATTAGAAATATCTAATTCAAGTAACTGGATTGATGACACCAGCTACTTAAATGGTTGCGAGTCTTATTATTTCATAGGGATAGAATTTAAAGCTTTTGAATATCCTTTAGAATGCTTGTCTTGTACTTTTTCTCAAATTGCTTATAGAGGTGTGAAAATACACTTCTGGACTTTGCACGTTGCTTAGAGCTCCACTCATTGATCACAATATTTTTGAAATTTGTCTTGATATTAGTAAGGTGATTATTAGAAGCTTCTAAGGAAAGCTCTCTTTCCATAATGGCAGCAATTTTTGCTTCCTCTAAAACCACTTTTCTGTTAATGGGAGTTAGTGAGTCTAGGAAGTCTTTGTTTATGAAAACTACTCTTGTGAAAACTCTGTGGTTCGTCACATTTAAATAGGTCTTATCGTTTTTACTATGATTTTGATAGAGCTCACTGAGAAGAGATGATATAAGCTCCGACGTTGTGTTCTTAAGGTTCTTCATTATTGTTGTCGTATACTCTCTCGTAGATATATTCAATTTATCCAAGAGACTTTTCTTAAAATAATCAGTTGCATCCTCAATATAGATTTTTTGGGATTTTAGATCTGTTATATCATTTATCTCTTGGCCTATCATATGAATGAAGCCTCCAGCATAGGTGTAGTCGATTCCATAAACTCCATGCTCTTGAAGCTTACGTAGAGACTTCTTGGCAAAAGCTGTTTTTGTGTATTCAAAGACTTGGTTGTCATTTTCAAATAAGAAAGGAATTTCCCACAGTTTAAAAATTGGTACTTTTTCGGAAAGAATATTAACGATCTCTTGGCCCATGGAATAGACGCCATCTGATACATCTTTTAAGTGGTCTCTATCTTCTTGCTTATAATCGGATACTGAAACCTTTACTTTGACTTGGCCATTAGTACGAGCTTCAACATTATTTTTAAACCTCAAAGAAGCAATCTCGAAGTATTGAGATGGCTCTAGGTTAATTCCCCAGTGAAGAGTTTTAGGGGAGGTTTTATTAGCACAATAACTTGATGTTGCTACTGAGAGGCAAAGTGTGAAGGTTATGAATTTCATTTGATTAAGAATTTTCACGTCAGATACTCCAGTTGTTATCATTTATTTTAAGTTTAGATATCTCATAAAAGTATAACTTAATAGCTTTTGAATAACACATTTAAATTTCTTCTCGCTATGCTTATCGTTGCTCACTTTAGTCGGTTTTCTATGTATCAGTAATCGTTGAATAGCCCTTAAATTATTGAGTACTGGAGTCCGTTGCTGGGGTACTTTTGTAAGCATTCTTTTGACCCCGAAAATACTCAGCTTCAATGGAAATGGCTTTTAGGAATTTATCATATCTAGTTTAATAAATAAGACTTGATAAAGAAGTGTGTTCTAATTTTTGTGCTCTTTTTATAACTGCCTTTTTTCTGTGGCACACTCGTATCTATGAGAGATTGACCTCGTTCTGTATTCTTAGTGACTTGGGTCCTTTAATTGCCTTGGCTTAATTTCTAATTCTATAAAACAGAGTTTTCTACTAAACTATTGGGGGGAGTGTGTCGATGAGTAGATATAAAACTATTTTTAATGAAGGTTAAAAGTATATGCTAAGAGCTTTTTCATGCACCCTATTCACTATTTTGATTAGTAATGCATTTGCTCTACCCGGCGACAGTATTAACGAAATGTTAAGAAATCCTAACCACGTTTATACCTGTAGTCTTAATAAGAATGAAACGATAAGTAAGTTTTCTCTAAAGAGTTTGGGCAACTTAGTCGGTTGCCACTCTTTTAAAAGTGATCAATATATAGAGTATTGTGATTGTATGAAAGACCTTTATGCAGATTCGATAACAAAGAATAAGCATTACAAAGAGTTTAAATCTAAAGTTCAAACATTCGATCGACAAGAAACTAACGTAGAAACTTTTACTAATGATACTGAGGTTAAGCAGCTAGCAGCTCTTGCCAATGCAATTTCACAGAAGTTGCCGGCGGGTACTGGAGCTTTTGTGGAGGGGGGAGCATGTAAAAATGCTTTTGATTCCAATAAGGTAGATATGGATAAGAGGTCTGATGTTCCTCAGAAGTTTGATGTTTTAAACAGAATACTACAAGATTTTAAACAAGAGAATTATTTAATGGCAAATGGAATTACTGATGAATTTTTAGATAAAGAACTTCGTCACTCTTTTTTGATTAAAGAAAATAATGGAGCTACAGAGGTTTTTCTTAAAGAAAAAAATAATAACAAATTGTTAAAACTCCTAGAGGAGTCAGTTGGGAAAATTGATGGAAAAAAGAGAGTTAAGAATAGGATTCAAAGAATAGATTCCAAATCATCCGAAGGTGTGGAGATTGGAGTACCTTTTGAGAGTATCTTAGCAAATGTTTGTAAAAATCTTGTTAAAAGATTTGAGAGCTTAAGAAATTCAAAGTACAGCATGCTTGCTCCCCAAAATGGACGAATAAGTATAGCTGGCAATATTTCATATAAGGAACTCCATATTTCTGATATGAAGGCCTTTAGAGGGCTAAGGGCCCGCTTCAAGAATGAAGGTGTCATTCCTAATGATGGGCAAGATCTATTCTTTGGGCAGATGATGTGTTCAAGGTTAAAGAATGATTCATTTAATAAGAAAACTAAGGGCTCTACTGACTCCAGAGCTAAAGGCTTAGATAAAGTTAAACTCAAAATGAAAATTGAGGCACAGAGGTCAGTTATTGAAGGAAGCTTGGCAGAATATAATGCACTTGAAGGTAGGAGGTTTGACCTAGGGAAGGTTCAAAAAGAAAGTGTAAAAAAAGTGTTTGAGATTCTTGGCCATCTGAATATTTCAAAAGATAGCTTTTGGGAAGCCTATAAAAGCGCTAAAAGTAGTGAAGAGCTAGAAAAAGTCATGCAGAACTTGCTCGAAGGTAAAAATATATCTTCTCTCTCTAGAGAGGAATTTCAAACTGCAGTGAGGAATTACCATACGTCAGCAAGTGAATTTGAACAACTCTTTGTAGATTTAGATGATCACGCAGATGTTCTAGATAAACTAAACATCTTAAACAATGAGTACTTTAAGGAACTTGCATTTCTAGTTGGAGGAGATGTAAATGCCCATGCTTTCCTTGGGAAGGAAATATCTCGTTCAGATAGCACTACTTTCTTCGAAAGATTCTATAATTACGGAAATGACAATGGACCTCAGCTTCCTATCAGTGAGCGAATTAATGGAAGGGATAAAGCAAATA
>CALHBL010000374.1 GCA_937930825.1 uncultured Bacteriovoracaceae bacterium | reverse complement strand
ACATGTAGAAAAGCGGGTAACAATGATATTATATTATTATTTCACACATCAATTTTTTAGAAATTTTCTTGATTTTTACCTTACTAGGCCAATCAGTGATATCATAGAAGAAATATTAAATTATTTGTTAAGGGTTAGCATGGTTAAGAAAGTTAAAGTAGATGGTGGAGCTAAAGTAGCTGCTGATCTACTGGCCGGACTTGATCCTGAGAACCGTGCTAATGTTCTAGAAAAGATGGCCGCCATTAATCCAGAGTTAACTAAGGATCTTATGGCCCAACTTGTGAGTCTTAATGACCTCCCTAAAATGACCATGAAAATGCTCCAAGACTTTCTAAGAAGAGTAAATCAAGCCGATCTCGTATTGGCCCTAAAAATATCTGAAAAGGCCACTCAAGATTATTTTATTGAAAAGTCCAATCGTTCTCTTTCAAGAGAAATTCAAGAGGTCTTAACAGGCCAGAAATTTCCAAAGTCTAAGTGTATTGAGGCCCAAGCAAAAGTTCTCAAGCTTATGAATAATATGATTGACGAAGGCAGCTTAATCTTAAATTCTAATGAGGAATATGTTTAAACCCCAAGGATGGGTGGAAGCTTGGAAGGGAAGATCCATGGATGGAAATTCCCTTCTGCTTATAGAGTCCTCCTGTTTGAGTTTTCAAGTATTGAAAACTCACCTAAAGACTTGTATGCCCGGATGGTACAAAGGTTCAAGGTACGCGCCGCTAGGCGTGCTGCTTGAATTCCTCTCCAGTAGCGGTATTGAATTTGCAATTTGTTAAGGGCACTTATAGGCGGTTCCGATAACGGTCCATGTTCCACCATTTGAAAACTCTTCACCAAAGTAAATTTGATTGGCCCCTTTATCAGCGGCAAGATTACGGGCCATATTACGAGCAAGATCAATTGATCCCTCCTTATGCGTGCCGGTCATTTTTCCTACAACTGTACAGCCCTTAGGAATATTCTTTTGCACTTCCACATCATTTGCTGCACTAGAGAGCTCATGAATTGAAGAACACCCCACTAAGAGAGTTATGAGTAATGTGATCTTGAAAAGGATTTTCATATGGTCCTACTTTATTAAAGGTTAACAAGTAAAAATTGTATCTTTTAAAGAACTTTTTGGGGAGGGATAACTTTAGCGCATCTCTCAATCGTCCAAATTAATAAAGGTTGATTATTTATACTCAAAGCAGTGAAGTCGCCAATGTAAGAAATTACTCCCCCTCAAAATCAACTAAAGCGAACCAAGGGATGCCGGCCTTCTCTAAGCGCAGGCCTCCTTGAAGATCAGGCAGATCCACAA
This sequence comes from uncultured Bacteriovoracaceae bacterium, assembly GCA_937930825.1. Classification (GTDB taxonomy): domain Bacteria; phylum Bdellovibrionota; class Bacteriovoracia; order Bacteriovoracales; family Bacteriovoracaceae. The sequence goes on along the minus strand of CALHBL010000374.1, from coordinate 5,918 downwards.
TGAAGCAGGCCTCAACAACGCGGGCACCGCACTTTTCGATAAGCTTATTGGCACCAAGGGCCGTGCCACCTGTGGCGAGAAGGTCATCAACTAAGAGAATATTCTGATCCTTCTCAAGAGCGTCATCATGAATTTCAATTGTGTCTGTTCCATACTCAAGTTGATAGTCCTGAGAGATGGTCTTGCCCGGAAGCTTTCCCTTCTTTCTTATGGGGATAAAGCCAAGATTGAGTTTATAGGCAAGCGCCGCACCGATGATGAAACCGCGCGCTTCAATGCCGCAGATGATATCGATTTTATTGTCGCCAGAATAATTCTCATACTTCGCTGCTAACTCATCCACTGTTTGCTTTAGGCCCGCAGGATCTTTTAAGAGGCTCGTAATATCCCGAAACATGATTCCCTCTTTAGGAAAGTTGGGAATGGTGCGAATTTTTTCTTTGAGGGACATAGGTTCTTCCTAGTAAAGACAGGTTCAGCCAAATATTGTCGTTTTAATCTTTGGCCGTGTCAATATTGAAGAAGGTCTATGCGTTCTGAGTTTGTTTAACACCTAAAGTGGTAATGAGAATAAGAGTAATTTGCGCAAGAAAGAACCCTCCCAAGAAGAGTGCTCCGCCTTCACTAAAGCCATAGGAATGCAGGCCACTGGCCAGAATATAGTTGACCCCAAACCAGGCCATCATAATTGACATAAAAGCTCCTGCAACCAAGGCGATGAAGCGTGAGTTGGGAATCCAAGATGTGTAACGCCCATGAAGAATGGCCGTATAAATAATGAAGGCTATTAGGCTCCATGTCTCTTTTGGGTCCCAGCCCCAGAAGCGGCCCCAGCTATAATCGGCCCAAACGCCCCCAAGAATAATCCCACCACCAAGCATGACTGTTCCATATTTCAAAGTGGTGTAGATGAGATCGGAGTAGTAGACCTCATCTGCTTTTGTTAGAGAAAAGCTTGAAAATCTTCTTTTGATAAGAACGGTATTGGCAAGAATCCAACTCAAGGCCAAGGCGCCATAGGACATGATAATTGTTGTCACATGAGTGGAGAGCCAGAAGTTATCTCTAAGAACAGGCACCAACGGACTTATGCTCTCTGAGAGCATTCCCGTGGCAAAGTTCATCATCATCAGAGTGCAGGCGTTGTACATAAGGCCCATGTAAACAAAGGTTTTTTCTTTTTTGAAGTGGCCAACAATGAGGGAGAGGCATAGAGCGCCAAAGCCGCTGAACATAACGGTTTCGTACATATTCGTGATAGGAGCGCGGCCGCTAATAAGGATTCTAATAATGATGAGCACTAGTTGAACTAAGACAGTAGAGAAGGCAAAGATAAGAGCGATATTAAATTTTCTAAAAAGAGTAAGTGCGGCCAGGGCGAGCAGAGTGAGGATCATACTGATGACTGGTAAGTTGGCCTTAACAAATTTATATTCAAGAAGGTGCTTCTCGCCCTTTAGGGTGTTATAGCGTTCTACTTCACTCTTAATGACATAGAGAAAGGGCGATTTAGATTTCTCTTTTGCAGCTTCAATCTTGCCTTCTTGTAAGAAAGCGGTCAGAGGAATCCAGTCAACTCTGTCATTTGTAACAGCGGGAAAGAGCCAATTTTCTCCTGAAGTAATTTGCTTATAAAGAGCGGCCTGATTGAGAAGGGTAGAGAGCGCTTTAACTCTGGAGTCTTGCACTTTATTGGCATTCACCTCCCTTCTGAGCTTTTGCATGTGATTAACGAGTTCGGTGAGGAAGATGGTCTTCTGACCTTCTTTGAGCTCAAGAAATTTCTGGGCCTCAATATTATCAACCCTTGCTGTGAGCTTAATTTGGTTTTCAAGTTGCATCCCTTCAAGACTTAAGAGGCAGTAGACTTGAACTGGGCTTAGGCCTTGATAGGTTCGTTTCCCTGAGATGAATTTAATTAGCTCCCTAGCGTGAACATAGAGAGGTTTGACCCGGCCTCCTTGGCGGATGGGGGTTGAGTTGAGGGAGTCTTGGCAAAAGTAAGTCTGGTCTTTGTAGGTGTCAGCGTGAGCTGAATTAAATGGGGATAAGCACATAAGAGCGATGAAGATGATATTTAAAGAGTGTTTCTTTATATTAAAAATTCTTTGCATCTCTTAACCTTCGCCTTTTTGGTCGTCATGATTGTCGTCATCTGTTGCAATAAGAGGAGTTATTTTTACTTTCTTTCTCTTTCTAAAATTCAAAGCGTAATGCCACATACTTCCTAGAACCAGCATCAGCGAACCTGCATATTTGAAAGGCCTGCCCGGGTCAACATTAACACTTAAGGTTGATGAGTAATTGCCCTCTCTATCTTGGCTGTAAGAAGCTTGATAGAAAGTGAAGCCTTGAAATTTAAGGGGGTTATTCATAAAGACGTGATGCTCTTTATTTTCTTGGCCATCAAAGAGCCTCACAAAACTTTCATAACTTGCTGGTCTTTGGGTGCCGGGGTCTTTTTGCATTTTAAAGCGGGTTAGGACAAACTCAAAGGGCAAGGTAATCGATTCTTTTTCTAGAGAGAAGATCACCTTCTTGGCATCAATGAGAAGTTGAATGGGTCTGTCATTGGTAACCCAGTAGCTCTGTCCTTGAACGATAAGTTCTAGGGCCTTCATGCCCCCTCTAATAATTTCGTTATTCTTTTGGATAGGCAGAACACTTCTTGGCTCATAGGTGGGAACTTTCTGTTTCTGGTGTTCTGTAAGAACGATTTCAAAACCCATCCAAGGCAGGTCAAGGGCTTCAGGTCGTGAGAATTTCTCATAAGTCCACTGCTGAGAGTCTTTATCAAAGTAGGCGGTTGATTCCCCAAAGAGAAATAAGTTGGGCTTCTCTTCGAAGAGAGCTTTTGAGAAAATCCTTAGGCCCGCGCCTCTGATAACTTTTAATTCTTTATCCATGGGCCATGGGCTCATGTCTGGTAGAAAAGTGAAGAGCTTGCCTTCTTTTTTGATGGACAGAACTCTTCTTTGAGAATCCGTTGTTCTGACTTCAATACTCTTACTCTCTGGGGTGTAGCATGTGGCCGCTTCTCTATCCCAAAGAATAAGTTTAGAAGCATTATTCTCCCCGAAGCAAACCCCAAGAGAGCTGGGTAAGTAGTGGATGGTCAGTGGCCCTAAATTGACATTAGATTCGAAGTCAATACTTTCAGGGTGAAGACTTAAAGTGAAGTCTTGAGAGACCATAGGATTCGAGATTGAGTAAGAGGAACTATGAATGGCCTCACTTGCAGCAATACTACTCTTGCTCGTCTTCCAAAGGAATTCTTTTTCAGCGAAGGGATAGAATCTGGCAAGGCTGATATCCTGATATTCTTTTTCTACAGTTGTTTCAAAGCCTGTGTAGGGAAGTTTAAAAGTCACCACTCTACCATCGTCTGCAAACCTCATCTTAAGAATATCGTCACTGAGAATCACTTCTCTACTGGGAGAGCTGGGAGGAAGAAGGAGGCTGCCATCAACTCCTGCATAGTAGGTCATAAAGGAGCCGCAGCCGATGATGATGAGTCCCATGTGAATGGTGTAGAAACCGTAGAGACGCTTCTTGGGGGGGAGTCTCACAAAGGCGGCAAAAGTAATGGAGATGAACATGCCAAACTGAAGAAGCATGAAGGGCCACGTTTTATAAATCGTCCTGTTGGCAAAGTCAGTGCCGTAGTAACTTTCAAGAAAAGTTCCTACGATCATAAAGAGGGCAAAGAATGTTAGAAGGATTACAGCAAACTTTAATCCACCTAGATTCTTTTCTATTTTCGCTAGCTTTTTAGGGTCTATCATAATTACTTTTGAGCTTTAATTTAATTAACCCCGACAATAACTAAAATAACCAACTAAATCTACTAAGTTTGGGGGGGCAAGAGCTTGGTTATTAGCCAGACAAGACCAAAGAGAAGCGGTTGATGCAATAAGTAAATAAGCAGAGAGTGCTTTGATAACGCCATAAGAAAACGCTTAGCTTTAAAATCTGGAATTGAAATTCTATGCAAGCCGATCTTGTTACTCGCTATGCCAAGAAGAACCACTCCTAGCCAAGGCAGGGCAGGGATATAGTCCATAGACGCGTGGCCTAGTTTAGGCCAAGGCCATTTGAAGCCAAAGAAGAGGGGGATGATAAGGATTGCTGCAGCGAGTATGCTGGTGAAAGGTCTATTTATGAAAGGTAGGGCAAGGAGGCTACAAAGAGCAATGCAGTGAAGTGTCCCAAAGTAAATCCACCGCGTAGGATAGAGAAAATAAGTGCTCAAAGAGATCAGTAAAGCAAAGGCCGTGAGTTTCAGGACTCTCGATCTAACCTGCGGCCAATTAATAGATTGAGAATGGGCAAGCTGGAGGGATTGGCCCATAGGAATGAGAAAGAGAAAGACAATGACCCGGGGAAATGTCCACCAAAGGGGATCTGTGCGAAAGTTGATAGAGTTATAACCAAAAATTTTCAAGTCATAGGAAGTGTGAAAAATTATCATGAGAATAATGGCCAAGGCCCTCAGCATATCAATGGCCTCATAGCGGGTTCTTACTTGTCCGTCTGAGTTTTGAGCTTTAGAGTTAAGCATGATTTCCTTTTCTTAAGTTGAGATCACAAATTATAATAGGGGTTTTACTCTTGCGCCAACACTTCGGTTTAAAAATTTTTGGAATTATTTTCATTTCGACCCTTATCATCTTCTTAGTTTGGAGAAATTTAGGTGCCCCTCAGTACTCAGGTGAAGTCACGTTCGAGGCCATTGACGATGAAGTTAATGTGACTTTTGATCATCATGGTATTCCCCATATCAAGGCGGTAAGTGAGCATGATGCCTTCTTTAGCCTGGGTTATCTCATGGCCTCTGAGCGCCTCTTTCAAATGGACTTGATGAGAAGATTGGCCAAGGGGGAGTTGTCAGAACTCTTTGGTGCTAAAACTTTAGAGGTTGATAAACTCTTTAGAACTCTTGGTCTCAGTTATCACTTTAAAGAAAAATTTAAAGAAGGCCTGCCTCAGCTGCAGTATATAGCTTCGATGGAAGCATTCTATAGGGGAGTCAATAAGTTTATAGAAAGAGGAAGCCGGCCTAGAGAGTACTACTTACTGGGGCTTGCGCCTGAGCCCTTCACTGTTCAAGACGGCTATGCCCTTGTTGGCTATATGGCCTACACCTTTGCTATGGGTTTAAAAACCGATCTTCTCTATGATGAAATTAAAAAGAGTGCCGGTCTTAAAGCTCTTAATCAGTTGCGAATTAGGCCACCGTCCTCTAGCGAAATGACGGTTGAGGCAAAAGGTGAATTTAAAAAGAACTCCTCTTTTTCTATTGCTCAGAATTGGATTGAAGAAAATCTTCCTGTCTTTACGGGAAGTAATGCTTGGGCCCTTGCTCCTGAAAGATCAAAATCTGGTGGGGCGATTCTTGCTAATGATCCCCATGTTCGTTTGAGCTCTCCAGGTCTGTGGTATGAAGCCTACTTTAGTTGGCCTGGCAGAGAACTCTACGGTCACTTTGTTCCAGGTCTGCCCTTCGCTGCTTTAGGACATAATCAGAATCATGCTTGGGGTGTCACCATTTCCTATGTGGACGATATGGATTTCTATAGCGAGCGCAGAAAAGAAGATCAGGTCTTTGTTAAAGGAGAGTGGAGAGATCTTAAAATAAGAAAGGAAGTGATTAGGGTCAAGGGAGAAAATCCTGTAGAGCACAGGATTGAGGTAGGTCCTCATGGCCCGCTACTTGATGGTCTAACCCGCCTTAAAGGTAAACGCGGAAAATCAATCGCTCTTAAGTGGACTCATTTTAAAAAAGAAAATGATCCACCCAAGGCCCTCTATGACATGATGATTGCAGATGATCGCAAAGCTTTTAAGAAGGCCATGGCCCATGCAACAAGCCCAGGCCTTAATATTGTCTATGCGGATAAAGAAGGAAATATCGGCAG
>CALHBL010000373.1 GCA_937930825.1 uncultured Bacteriovoracaceae bacterium | reverse complement strand
TATACTTCGTAATATCATACTCTTCGCTAATTTGGTTGCTATTGAGTACAGAGGCTTGTTCTTGGTAGGCCTTACTCTTCCATTTCAGCTTATACTCCAAAGGAAGCTTTGATATTCTTTCTATTAAATTATGGTCTACGAAAGGAACCCTTCCTTCTACTGATGCGGACATTGTAGCGCTATCAAGTCTGCCAAGAAGCCCTTGTAAGTGAATTTTTTGAAAGATCCACATATATTTTTCATGAAGATCAAGTCCATCTAGTTTATTCCAGTACTGCTCAAAGAATTGCTCATTATTTTTTCTTGGACCAAGTTGACCTAGAACATCGTGAGAGATAATTTCTGTTTTTTTAGAAAATGGCATATAGCTGTATTGACCGAGAAAGTGATCTAGCTCAGTTTGAAAGTTTATGTCATCATACTTTTCAAGCAAATTCTTTTTTAATGCTCCCGATATATTCTTAGCTCCAAGTGCTTTTACTCTTGTAAAGTCAAAAGCCGATCGAAAAATACGCCCATAACCTCCGAAGAGCTCATCAGCGCCCTCGCCGGAAAGTACTACTGTCACATGTTTTTTTAATTCCTTGGAAAGTTCGTGAAGTGCGATTTCGTTGGGAACTGCAAGAGGAGCGTCTTTAATTTTAATCATTGTTTGAAGTGAGGCTAAGTACTTATCGGCAATTAATGTAAATGCCCTATGGTCTGTTCCACAGTAGTCAGCAACTTCTTGAGCATACTCAAACTCGTTATACCCCTTTTCTTCAAACCCAATAGTGAATGTTTTAATTTTCTCTTGGTGCTTTTGAGACATTAGTGAAACTAAAACACTAGAGTCGAGGCCTCCACTTAAGAAAGATCCAACCTTTACATCAGAAATCATTCTATGTGATATTGATCGGTCCATCGCTTCATCTAAAATATCAAAGGCTTCTTTTTCTGCGATTGGCTCTTTGTGCGCGAAAACTGGAACACACCAATAGCGTATTAATTTAGGTTGATTATTTTCAACAATATAATGTGTACCAGGCTCCAATTGTTTTATATCTTTAAAAAAGCTACCTTCCCCTAGAACCTGTCGATAGCTGAAGTAGTCAGAAACTGCTTGATTATTTAGTTTCTTAGTTTCTACAGCATTAGAGGTAATGACTTTTGGTTCAGAGCCAAAAAAGAGAGTGTCTTTTTGACGATAATAGAATAAAGGTTTAACTCCTAAGCGGTCTCTGCTTAAGATTAGTCTTCTGTTTACTTTATCCCAGAGGGCAAAGGCCCACATCCCACATAGCTTTTCGAAACCTTCTATCCCCCAAGCTTTGTATGCTTCAAGAATGACTTCTGTATCTCCATTAGTTTTAAACTTTGCACCACTGGCTTGAAGCTGTTTTCTGAGATCTTGATAATTATAAATTTCACCATTAAAGACGATATCAAGTTGGTTAGAGGTATCACTCAATGGCTGATCCGAGCCTTTGTCTAAGTCAATAATACTTAGTCTCGTGTGAGTGAAAAGTGTTCTGCTTTCTAGAGAATTTTGAAATATCTTGATACCAGATGAATCTGGTCCGCGGTGATGAAGCTGTTGAGTCATTGTATTGCCAATGAGTTCGAGCTCTTCTTTACTTTTTGATGAGTTGAAAATGCCAGCTATACCGCACATTAGCTTTCTACTTTAGGACATTTTCCTCTGCCGACAACACCATTGTCGCCATACCAAACTTCGATATCGGAGAATCCAGCTTCGTTGAACCACTGCTCTATAGTTGCCTTGGATTTAGGATGATCATGTGCAGGGGAATACATATCGAAAGTGTCGCAAATAGACCAATCTTCATTGAGTTTATCGCTGAGACCTAAATGTGAGTACTCAACGATCGGCATTAGTCGTGCGCCAGCGCGACCAAATAATTTACGAAGTACTTTGGTCATAGGAATGAGCTTAGGAGCTACAAATTTTATTAATCGGTATAGCTTTTCTTGGTTCATACGCATTGTAATAGGCCGAAGAAGATACTTCCATGCGAGCAAGTGGTACCAGCTTCTTGTATAGATATCAATATAAAGATAACCCTCAGGCTTAACTTTTCTGGAGAGCTCAATAAATGCCTTCTTTGGGTCCGGGGTATGCTGAATCACTCCTAGACAAAAAACATGATCAAATGATTTATTCTTAAAAGGGATATTGAAAATATCACCTTGAAATAAATTGAGGTTACTTGAATCTCCATTATTGGCGAAATTAGCTTCAACAGCAGAAGAAAAGTCAAAGGAGTATAGGTCAGCTTGAGTTTTCAAAAGGACCTCTGTGAAACGGCCAGCCCCAGAGCCAGCTTCAAGAATTGTTTGACCTTTCAGGTTTTGGCTCTTCCAGCCTGTTGCTTTCAGAACTCTTTGTTGTGAAATGGGAAGCTTACTATAGCTATCTAGTTGGGTGGCAGCATGAATATTCCATTGGTAACCAAAGGATCCGCTATAGTTTTCCAAGTCAACGAGGCGAGGTATGTTATTAATTATGGGGTAGTTACTAGCACAGTTCGAGCACTTCAGAGCATTGTTTTGTGAGGCTAACTCACTTATTTTACAGCTGGGGCATATGAAGGAGTTTTGTTTGGACTCTAAATGTAGTAAAGAACTCATTTTACCTCAGTTTACCTTTAAATATGACCACGCGTTACAATATAAACTTTCATAAGATGTTACGTTATATTAGATAAAATGTACAAAATATGAGACTTCCCACCTAGTAAGAACACTATTCCTTAGGTAGGTAGAGAATAGTTGCTCTGACTAAAACTGAGTTGATCGAGGTAGAAATTATGAAAGTTGTCATTTTATCAAAGCCTAATTCTTACGTGGGCAGAGAGTATTGTGCTGCTTTAAAGCAGGCCGGTATTGATTTTGGTGTAATTACTAATGGAAGCCCTTCGAAGACTGGTGAAGCCGAGAAAGCACGTTGTGGCGGTTTATGGGAGCCAATCGTTTGGGAAAAGGCGGTTGAAGGTAAAAAGGTTTTTCATGTTAAAAATTTAAAGACACCAGAGTTTTCTTCGATTGTAATGAAGGAAGGTTTTACGCTTGGTGTTCAAGCTGGAGTCGAAGAGATTTTACGATTAGAGAGCATAAAAGTATTTAAAGATGGGATTATTAATTTTCACCCGGGGAAGCTCCCAGAATATAGAGGTTGCAGCGCCCCAGAGTGGCAATTATTTGAGAATCGGCCAGTTTTTTCTACATGCCATCTCTTAGATGAAGGAATAGATACAGGACCCATCATTTGTGAAAAGAGGTTGAAAGTTAGCACGGAAGATTATTTTCACTTTAGAGCTTCTATATATCCAGAATCGGCGAGGTTTCTCGTAGAGGTTCTTAATAAGTATATCAAGGATGGGTGCCTTAATTCGGTTAAACAAAATGATGAAAATTCTCAATATCGTAAGTACATCGGAGACTCTAAGATAGAGCAACTTAAGCAAAGGTTTAGCAATCGTTGTTAGCTTAATTTTTTTGTCTATACTAAGCTTTTTCCAGAAACCTTGCGGCCCTAACCCAGGTTAGTCCGGCAGGCTCTACAGTAAACTTGTGTTTCAATTCGTTCCGAGAGCGAAGTAGCTCAGATTTTTGTTTTTTCCCCGATAAGTAAGCTTGTATTTTGAGAACGAGATCTTTAGAATCCGAAACTACAAGCTTAGAAATCTCCGGAAATGGTTCATATCTAATCGTCATTGGGTAGTTAATAAGGTCTTCCCTTGGCAGAGATTCAAGTAAGCTACTGGAGCCATCTTCACTTACTAAAATATCTGAATAGCTCATGAGCTCCTGAGTTGTGAACTGATCATTTATAAATGTGACCTGCCCCTTTTCAAAGTGTACTAAGAGTTCAGGGCAGTACTGAAAGAAAGAATTAATTGTATTTGGTCTTCGAGGCTTAATGATTAAGTGAATATCCCTTTCTAAATTAAAGATTTCGGATATTCCTTCAAACTTTTCTTTCAGTAAATGAAAGGGAGAGATAAAGTTATCGTGAGCAGATATAAGAATCAAAATTGTAAATTGATTAGTAAATAATTTATTGAAGCGCTCCTTGGCAGTTCTCAGTTTTAATTCTCTTGTGATGAGAAAGTCACGAGGGGACCCAATAGGGAAGAAGGATTTATTCTTATCCCAATAAGGGCTCCAGATTTTTTGAAAACTCGGTCCATGAGTTAAGTAGGTGTCAAAGTAAGTAAATGCCCCTTGGGGAATTAGGTACGGCTTTGTGAATCCTGAATGCATGATACCATGATTTCTGTTACCTAACTGGTTCATTGCTATCGTCCTGGTAACGTGTTCGGCTGCATAGTCATCTTTGCTAATAAATTGACCAATAGAGAAATATTCACAAAAGAGACGACTATTTAGGTACTGAGAGGTGATTTTAAAAGTGCTAATATAAGTTTCAAGATTGACCGGCCATTCTTTTTTTAAAATATCAGGCAGTAAGAGGAAGCCCCGTAGGTAGGTCTTACAATAAAATTTAAATAAGAAAGATAATGGTATTTTTAATTCAGAATCATTAACGCTATGGTACTGGTATTTTTTAGTTTCTTGCTCAAAGGATGATTTTCTTTTGGGATCTGTTTTCCATATCGATTTTACAAAAAGAACTTTTTTATCATTTTTAGTGAGCTCTTCAAAAATGGTATTGTCACCAAGGCGTTGGGGCTCACTTTTCAAAGAGAAGTCAAAAGCAAGATGGATGCCATAATCAAATGTTCTTTGGAGTGGGGTGGTTAGTCTTACTTTCCTTCGGAGGATATCCCTTAGTAAATAAGGCCGTAGAAATATAAAGAGAGTTAATTTAACTCTTTTTAATAAATCTGTGATCCAAGACACAGTAAATTGATCGTTTTCTTTAAAAATTTTAAATTCATTTGAATCATTAAGTAGCGCACAACTAGTATTATACTTAATGAGTTCTTTCAGAAGAAATTTAGTAGAAATGCTTTGAAGTATTAACTTATTAATTGCAACGTGGGCACTATGAGTGCCAATGCTTTTTTCTATAAATGATC
>CALHBL010000372.1 GCA_937930825.1 uncultured Bacteriovoracaceae bacterium | reverse complement strand
AAAGAGTTTTTGGAACTCCTTAAAAGAAGCATTGCCTCTTAAGACTTTAATCAGCTTAATTTCAGTTGGCCCATAGGCATCTCTCAGTAAAGTAGCACTTGGAACATGGGCCTGAATATAGTACCAAGGCTCTCTAATGGTCTGCTTTACTGGTGTGTCACATAAGTAGTAAGACCTCTTTACTACTTTATTGAATTGTGATGTTTGCCGTGGCACAACAACTCTGGAGTGTGCAGGGTTCAGCTTTACTGCGGGAGCATAGTCTTTACCCGTGATAAGAAGACACTTTTCAAAGTCACCTTCAATATCGATAACAAATTTCTCAATGACTAGATTCTTAGAGGTATGAAGGTCATCAGTTTCTTGAAACGCGCTTGTTTCGGCCTCGCTCCAAGTATGAGAAATATCAAAAAGCCTAAATCCAACTCCAAATACTGGCCCAAGAGGTATTTTTAGCCCAGCATCTGCGCCTACTCTTTTTTGGAGATACTTTGCATCGGCCTCACTATAAGATGTCCGAAAACCAGAGCTGACATTCATCGTAAAACCATTTGAATAGATAGGCTTACTTTTATGAATCTTCTTCACATGCATTGTTGGTTCAAGTGTTAAGTACTTCGCCGGATTCTTCTGGCAGTGTCTAAAGTCCTGGTTCTCTTTTTCTGGGAGAAGCTTACTAAGGAATCCTGTTCTCTGCTTAGGTACTGGGAAAATATCTCTGCACAGAACGGTCATAAAGGCCTTCAAACGTTTATCTTTGATATCTGACCCATTGTTAACAATCTTGTCATAAAGGTTCCCTATGAGGCCTTTAGGAAATTCTGGTAAGCGAGAAGCTTTTGTTGAGAGCGTGTCTGATGCAGCTTGGTTGAAAGTAGGGTCATATTCTATGACTTCTTTTAAAGAGCTCTCTTTAAAGACGATTTTGGGGTGAATCTTCTTTAAGTGCTTCTTATAGATGGTCTTAGGGTCGTTACTGACATAGATATTGGGATTGCCAAAAATTTCGTTCTTTTCGAATTTTTTAATATCCGTGAATAACTTTTCTATATGCTTCTTATATTCGGATTTTTTAATATCCTCCACGAGAGACTCTAAGTCATTTGCGAGAGTGTCTTTCTTCTTTGGTTCAAAGAGTTCTGCTCTTACCTCGACTTGCTTATTATTTATTTGCTTTCTGACTTCTCTAACAAGGTTTTTGTGATCTCCTTCAGTAAAGCGGCTTTCTAGTTGATCGCTAGAAGTTTGAAGAGTCTGATCTTGGATTACATTTGTCTTAATCCATGGAATTTTCGCTTTAAAAAAACCTGTAACAATAGTATCCCTTAATCCAATATCCTCTAAAGCTTCAAGTTTAAAGACTGATACTGTTCTGGTGGCAAGCCTTGGCAGATCCGTCAGCCGCACTGGGATATTGATAAGAGAGTTGATAACTCCATCTTTGATATCTACTATCTTTTCTGCACCTGTTATATAAGTGAAGTTTTGAAAGTTATCCGAATTCAATTCAATCTCTGGGCGATCAGGAGCGAGGATCATGAATTTTAATTTGAAGCGGCCATCCCGCATTTTTTCATAATCTTGATTCGTTGCTGAAAATTTATGCCCTCTATTTAAACGCGGATTTAAGACAATTTGATAGGATTTACTCACTGTTAAACCTAAGTAGTCATTGACTTTAAAGTTTTCAATATCATTGCCAATTTGAATATACATAATACCATCTACATGGAGACTGTTGTTTACTTTTTGGTGGTTTTCCGGTGGTCTATTCTTCTCATGAAAGAATCCAAATGTAGCGCGGTTACTTTCATAGGGGTTCATAAAGATAGGAGCATCTAGAGTTGCTCCACTTAAAGGGCCTGAGGTCACTTTTATCGATAGCTTTTTTTCTATCCAGTGAGAGTGCTTATATTGCTCATAAGGACTTTCAAAATCTTGAGAAAAGCAGCCTCTTATATTTGTGGGTATATTTTTTTTAACTATAGGCTTATGAAGTCCACTAAGGTCAGTTAGTGTGACCTCTAGGGAAGTAGCAGCAAGTGGAAAATTGGTAATGCGAGTATTGAGGCAAGACTCCACTCTACTTACATAAGTGAGGTATTTAAGATCGGATCTTCTCTTCCCAGTCTCAGCTACCCATCGAATATTGACATTGTCTAGAGTGATAGGCTGACCTTCATTTTTTTCACTAAGGGTGCATCCACTTGCACGTGAGAGATCTGCGACTTGCTTATTTATTAAATCAAGTGAGTAGTTAAGATCTTTTTCTATCTGAGCACCAGGTATTTTGATTTTTTGAGTGAGGACTTTGCAGTTAGATTTACCTAAGAAATCTAGAGGAACAAGAACTTCCCAAAAGATACAACCAGATGAATCTGTCATAGAGGATTTTAAAGGATACCCGATAGCTTCAACCTTTCTTCGGTCTAATTTCTGTCCAGTAGAGGTTTCACTAAGGCAAGCACGTAATGAAAAGAGCATTTTTTCAGGAAGTGATGCCAAAGAGTTTTCAGCTCCCAGAGGAAGAATATTGAGTGCCGTTAATGTATCAACATTGAGTATATTTGTAGCTCTTTGTGCTGACTTATCCTCCACGTCACTCTTGCAGCCCATTAGATAGAGAG
>CALHBL010000371.1 GCA_937930825.1 uncultured Bacteriovoracaceae bacterium | reverse complement strand
ACCGTCAGCCAGGCAATGACCTCTCCGCTGAAGTTCCCTACCTTGTCGAATCTGCTTGGACGTGGTCAAGCTTTGCTCTGGTTCTCAATATTGAAGGGATTTATTCACTAGGTGGAGATGATTTTTCCTCGGATGCCCTTTCAAAAATTCCCCAAGGGGCCGGCTTTAGTGCGCGTTATAACTCTGTTAATCGTCAAATGGTTTCTCCTGGAGTTGCGGGTTATAAGACCTTTGGAAATTGGAGAATTGGCCTAGAGGGTAGAACTATTGTCTCAGGAGTGAGCACTGATAAGGGTAACTCTCTTGCGGTATCTCTTCTACGCTCAAGTGGTGGGGTTTCTAAAATAGAGTCTAAGAAAGAGGCATTCAAAGAGTACCGGGTTGAGGCCACTGTCATCAAGGTGAGCCCACGGGCAAAATTTATCCAAATTGATCAAGGCATTTCTCAAGATATTGAAAAAGGGATGAGGTTCGATATTTATCAATCAGACTTCTTTGGTGGGAATGAGCTAATTGCCCAAGCGGTAGCTTTTGAAGTTGCCGGGGAGAAGTCAATTCTTAAAATTGTTAAGAAGTACTCAAGAAAAAGAGTCAAGAAAGGTTTTGTGGCCAGGGCCGAATAAGCTGCCTCTTTAATTCCGCCTTGTAACTTCAAAGGCTTAAGTTACAATATTCTTAAAGTTTTTTAGTATAAGGACGGTATTGCTATGGTCACTAAAGGTATTGTACGCTTTAGTTATTTATTTATTTTATTTGCTTTCTTAGCTAATTCAGTCAACGCTAAGCGATTCACTTCTCAGTACTGTGAGTTTGAATTACCGCCAGGTTGGGAATGTGCACTAGAGGGAACAGAGTGGGTTTGTCAGAGTTCTAATAAGAATCGCAAAAAAGAAGCGATTATTATTCTAGCGGCAAAGATAAGAGGCTCTCAAGATAGTTTGCCTCGCTATCAAGCTTACTTAAAGAAGGCCAAGACCTTTACTCTTCCTGGTGGAAGAACTCAAGTTTCTGAAGGGAAGTATACAAAGGTTAATAAGATCCACGGCCAAGCATGGGTAGATTCTCTGCATATGGCCTCTGAAGTTCCAGGATTCTATACACGCTATATGGCCACTGTTAAAGAAGACTTGGGCATTGCTGTTACTTTCTCAGTTGCTAAGGATCACTATGATTCCTACCAGGATCTCTTTGAAAAAATTATTCAAACCCTCAAAGTCTTTAGACAGAAGAAGACTTCTGCTGGGAATTTTCAATTGGCCGGTGGCAAGCGGGGGGATCTGCTTGATAGTCCATTGATTCCCTCATCAGATGCTCAATACGATATTGGCCATCAAAAGAAGAGGAAGAGTGATTCAGGGGCTGACCCAATGGAAGATTATTTGATCTATGCTCTACTCGGTGGGGGAGCGCTCTTTGGCTTAAGTAAAATGAGAAAGAAGAAAGGCTCAGGAAAGAAGAAGAAGAAGAAGAAAACTAAGAAGAAATAATAAAAAAAAGGCTCCTCACGGGAGCCTTTTTTTATTATTCTTTGTTCGTTATTTCTTCTCTTCAAATATTACAGGATAAGCTGATTTGAGATACCGGCTCGTGATTATTTTAAAGAGATTCTTATTACGATCCTCACTAATATCTCCCTCAACAACATAATTTTCATCTTCTACAGCAAGAGCAGCAGCAATGGCCGCTTTTTCTTCCTCAGTCTTATCTTCATCGAAGTCAAAGTCCCAGTTGCCACCTTGATTAGCATCGCCCTTATTCACCGCTCCGGCGTTAGGGTTTACATCAACTGCAGAGACACTTCTTGAAGATGAGTCAGAAGCACCTGCAACTTTACTTTCACCGTCTTTATCATTACCGGCCTTGGCATCGCCTCCAAGTCCTGGAGCAATACTAGCAAGTGAAGATCTTTCACTGGGTGAGAGGTTTTTAAAGGCATTATTAACTTCTTTAAGAAGACCACTTTCAAATTTCTTTTGGAGTCCATCAAAGGGAATGGCTTTCTTTCCATTCTTCTTTCTATCTTTATTTAATTTATCTTCCATTGACTTTCTAAGGCGAGTAATTCGTGCTGCATTCTTAGATAATGATTGACCAGCAGTTGTACCATTTTTCAACCTACCATTATAGAGGTTCTTACCAACAGTTGCGAAGTCTTTTAAGCTGTCAACAATCAGAGACTTACCGTTAAAGTCTTCAATACCTGCAAGGGATGGAACTTCTGGTTGCTTACAGGTTTGAGTTTTAGCGCAATCACAACCTGAGTCTTCTCTTAGTGTTCCAGGGGAGCCAGTAAAGCAGGTGTTGGCCAGATCAGTTGCTGCAGAAGTTGCTGCATTTGAATCAGCAATACTCTGCTTTGTTACTTCAGTTAAGCTACCTGAAGAACTTGTTGTTTGGTTAACTCTTGCTTTGAGTTGACTGGCCAGCTTTTCATATTCCTGGGCCCTCTCCTCTAAACTATCAGCAGCGACCTCCGAGCTATTACTAGCTGCTACGGCAATTGTTCCAAAGCCCACAAAAGCGATGGCGCGCTTATAGGGATGATTTAAACCTTTCTTGTAAATATTCCTTCCTATATTCTTTACTAAGCGAGCACCGACAAGACCTAAACCTAGCGCTCCATATCTTGTCTTATTATTACCCCAGTCAAACCCAGCGTGGGCCGAGTCTACTAATAAAGAGGAAGCAAGTTTAAGAAACTCTGTTACTTTACTCTTTGCCTCTTCTAAATGGAGTGCTTCGATTTCGTCTTGTAATGGTAGAGGCATAGAACCATCAATTGATAATGAAAGAAGACCGCCTTGATGAAAGTCAACTTGCTCTTTTATAAGAACATAGCTATTTGGCCGCATTTGGGCGTTGGCCTGCTCTAAAAGGGCAAAGAGCTTCTGCGAACTAAAGTTGTTAGGACCTAGAGGGCGATCATCATTTTTTAAAATACCAGCTGTAGAAACACAGGGTGATCCTCCTGGTTTCATCCCTTCATACACGGCCATGGCAGCAGCAGCAGCAAAGCCGGCTCCTGCAATTTTAGCTATTTTTGCTCTTTGTCTTGCAGACTCTACAGCTTCTCTCGTTTGCTGAGCAGCTGTCTTTAGGGATTCAATTTGATCCTCTTCATCACCTCGTCCAAGGAAGGCCTTCATCTGCTTATCACCAGCAGCTTTGAATTTGCTGATCAGACCTATTTCATTGGCCACATAAACAAATGAAGCAGCAGCATATATATAAGTAGACATTTTTCTACAGTTTTTTAGCAGCGCCGGCGCGGTAAGAGCAGCTCCTAAGATGGCGAGATTGGAGAGGATAAGACTGGATGTCTTCCTCTCGTCCTTACCTACAAGTTCCACAACTCCAGCTTCTGATGAACCATCGTTACTAGTGCCACTGCCAACAACTACTGCAGCTTCTCTTTCGACGTCTACACTTTCGCGTAGCTTATCTTCAGCAGCACTACCCATTACTGGACTGGCCTGAAAAAAGAGCAGAGACCAGCAGACCATGTGGTGGCCGATGATTTTCATAAATTTAAAGTTCTGTGTAAGTTGTTTCATTCTAGTCCCCCCGTTAGGGCCTGATCTCATTTTACTATTCTTAACTTATTACTAAAAAACTATTTGCTTTGTTATCGTATTTTCTTTCTTATCGTCTTTTGATCCGTTCTTATTTAATTATAGTACGTTGAAAGTTTAGACCGAAGAAATGGCCACTCTATTGCTGATATTTATGCAAAAACGGGGAGTTAGAGGATAGTTGCTTAAGTTGAAGTAGGCCCAAATGAGAGGCACACTGATCTCTTATGAGTAAGTTAGGCCCATTTTACTTTAAATTTTAGTATTGCCCACGAATTACGTGATTGATTTGTTCTTGAGCTGTTCTGGTTAAGTGGATTTTATGACCTACACCATGAATTACTTCCTGCCGTAATTGAGGGATAAGCTCCTTAAAGCGTAGGCCTTCTTTACAGTACTTTTGATCATGCTCACCACTTAGGTAGAGAAATTGACTGCTCGTAAAATCTACTTGGCTTTGCTCGGCAGAGTAATACCGCTGCGGCGTAGGAAATACCCCCGGGGATAATGAATTAAAGAGCAGAGCTAGATCCTCTACTCTTTTCTTTCTATGGTAATTATTAGTATTTGATTTACCACTTCTTTGGTAGTCACTTTTAACTCTTTGAATGAGCTCTTGCTTTTCTTCGCTATTTAAAGACCATAGATTAGCACTATACCAATCTTCTAAGAATTGAGAAAAATCACTTTGAATTTGCAGCGCTCTTTGACTATCGAGCAGGCGCCTCTTTGCTCTGGCTTCTTTGTCCTCTAGGGGAAGGGCGCTTCCCATGAAGACTACAAGTTTTGGTGAATAGGTGAGGCTTTTTAAAATACTGAGCAGAACCCTGCCTCCAGCAGAGTAACCACTTAAGAAGGGGATTCTATCACGATTCAAGAGTTCAACAATTTGGTTAATCCTCTGTTCTAGAGAGTCGCCTCCTTCATAAGAAAGTAGAGAAGGCGCTTCTAGCTCTTCACAGACTTTAAGGAGAAAATCTCCTTCACCATTAAGAGGAATACTTCCATGGAGGTAGAGTCCTTTTTTAAAAATTTTTAATTTAGAGTGCATAGGAATTGATCCCACTCTTCAAATAGTGCTGATAGAGTTCTTCATAGCTGGGCTTTATTCCAGCAAAACAGGGTATATCCATAATAAGGCGAGGCCTTCTGATACTTTGAAAGTGTCCTCTTACTTTATTAATCCAGGTCTCCTTTAAACTTTCTTGAGTAAAGCGCGGAAAGGGCGCTATAAAGGCCACCGGAATTTCGCCCAATTTTTCGTGAGGAAAGCCTTTGACGATGATATTTGTGAGAGCAAGGTCACTTGAGAGGATGAGCTCAATTTCCTCAGGGTCAATATTTTCTCCACCGCAGATAATCATCTTATCAGATCTTCCTAGAATAGAGAGACCGCTTTGGGATTCTTCATTGGTATAGGCCGCCCTATCTTTAGTTTCAAAGAACTCATCACTTCTTAAGCGAAGGGGGGTTTCTTCTTGAAATTGGAGAATGGAATCGGCCAAGCGGGAAGACTTGAAACTAAGAAGCTTTTCTTTAGGGCCGCAGTCAGAAATAGCGATACTACAGCTGGGGTAAGTTACTACTTCACCTTG
>CALHBL010000370.1 GCA_937930825.1 uncultured Bacteriovoracaceae bacterium | reverse complement strand
TATAGGCTTTCACTGGGCCAATGATCGTAACTCAAGTAGTTTTGTAAAGGAGCTCTTCACAGATAACCCAAGGGAAGAGGAAGCTCAGAGGCTAGTGCAGTTAGAGTTAGATCTTATTTCTCTTAAAGAAATTCCTATTTGGTTAATGAGTAGGAGAGGTAAAGTAAAGAGTGATCTTTTCAATCTCTACCAGTGTTACCTTGATCCCCGTTTAAAGAATCAATGGTTTGCTCTAGATGATATTTTAGTTTCTACTACTCAAGAAACCGGACCTTTTAGCTCTATCAAGAATATGCGTTGGTTCGATGCCAATACTTATGCGAAATTTATCTATTTAAAACTCATTAACTCATGGGCACCACAAAGAGAATTTAGGCTTAGTTTAAATATTCCGATTGAAGTAAGAGGGGGGAATTCTCCTCTTGGCTCTATTTACGGTAAACTCCATCAAATTACTGGGCATGGGATAGTTCTAAATTTAGAAAAACTAGGTCAATCTATAGAGTGGTACGACAAAGAAATTATGATCCTAAAGAAAGGACGACCTCTTAATAGAGATAAATTGAATATTGAAAGATGCTTTCATCCCTTGGAGTGGATGGATACTCTGAAGAATTTCTCAGTTTGTGGAAGTGACTTTAGAAAACTCATTCATAGTCAAATAGAGTCTCCTAGCTGTGATCACTTCTTTGTTTTTATTCCTTTTTCAATGATGAGGTTCTTGTCAGTCAAAGGTCACACTAGAGCGATGGAAAACTTGAAGGGTGTTTTTGATGAAGCGGAAGACACGATTCAAAAATACATAAGAGCAGCTTAATGAATTGTAGTTTTTATATACTGGTATAAATTTAAAAGCTTAAGATTGAAGTAGGTCTCATTCTGAAGTAAGGTGGCGAAAACCTGAGTTTTAGGAGAGAGCGATGACAAAGTTACTAACTTTTGTAATGACACTACTACTTTTGAGTACAAACGCTAGTGCAAGTGAACTGAGTATTAAGTGTATTGGTAAAATATCTTCATTAAGTAAGTCTGAGAAGCTAGATTGTATAGAGATGTTCTCAGAAAGAATAAATAGAAGAATTATGAATTATAATGACGATAGACCATTATATGAGCCTGGGGTTAATCAGCTGTTGAAGAGCCTTAAGAAGACTGAGAAAATAGTTGGCTCTTTAGGTTTTAATGACTTTAGTCGTTCTTCAGTTGATTAAAGTAATAAAAAGATAATTAAAAATAGGGACTTTTAGGTCCCTTTTTTTTGGTTAAAAAAAGCTCGCTTATTAAAGTTCTCTTAAGTCATTCATCTTTCTAATGGCCAAAGTAAGCATCATAAATGACATAAGAATAAGTAAGGGAGCAAGGGCCATTGCTCTTTCAACCCCAATTTGACTCGCGACTCGGCCAAAGCCTAAGTGCATGACTACAAGGTGAAGACCAATTCCAGAGAGAACAATGCTTGTAACTTTTTGAAAGTCATCAGGAAATGATTCTGCTAACCAATCCATGAATGAAGGAAAGAAGACCGACATGGAAAGACCGGTGAGCGCTAAGAAAAGGGGATGGCCATTAAGGCCAATGGCGCAGAAGAGAAGTGTTGAAATAAGGGAGGCATAGAGGATTGTAGGCCCTTTCATCTTGAGATGAAAGAAAGCAACCCCAAGGCGCCCAATCATCAAGAAAAGAAAGAAGGCCGACAGATAGAGGCTTGCACTTTGGTTGTTCATCCCTTGTCCTTGTTCAAGATAGAGAACTAGACGACTAGAGACGATTATTTCGCTGGCAACATACATGCCGACACATAGGCCAAGTATGATGAGGAGACCACGTGAGAGGCGAGTCGGGGAGTTTCCTTGAACTGGTCCGGAGTAGATTTTCTCTTGGAGATTATAGGGCATAAGAACAAAGAAGGGCCCCAGAGCGGCTAAGAAATAGAAGAAGTGCATCCAGCTTAGACCAAGGGTTATGGCCTTGGCATAGAGGAGGGGAGCGATGAGAGAAGCCACTCCATAAGTAGCATGAAGACCACCAAAAGCTTGCCTTCTTAATTTTCTTGGGCTGGCCTTATCCACCATGAGATTCATGGCGACCCCACAAACTCCCATTCCTGAACCTTGCAGAATACTTGCTAATATAAGAGCTATTGGGCTTGAGAATTGTGCACTCAAACCCATGCTCAAAGCAGATAATATAAGTAAGGTTAAGCCAACTCTAATGGCCAACTGAAGATCCATTCTCTTAAGCCAAAGATGAGAAGACAGAGAAAGAATAAAGCTTAACAAAGAGGTGGAAGCAAAGAGGAAGCTACCTTGAGTATTTGTTAATTCAAATTGACGTAAGATCTCTGGGTAGGCCGGGCCTCTTGCATTGTCAGTAATACCAAAGAAGAATAGTGAGGCGTAGGCCATGCAAAGTAGGGGCTTATTAAGAGAAGATGAGGGGGGAGAGTCTACTTTCTTCATTTCTTAAAAGTCTAGAGGAAGAGCATGGGAGAGGCTAATTCCATTAGAGTCAATTTTGCACTGATAGGCGAGAATTTCAACACCTTCACTTCTGGCTTGATCCAAGAGCTCTGCATACTTTGGATCTATCTCCTTGGCCGGAGCAAAGGAAGTAGCATCTTCTCTGTTGATGACATAGAGCATGGCCGCACGAGTTCCACTTTTAACGAGTGTGATGAGTTCTTCTAAGTGCTTCTGGCCCCTGGTCGTAACGGAGTCTGGAAAGAGAGCACCACTCTTCTGATCAATTAAAGTGACATTCTTAACTTCTACATAGCATGATTCTCTAGCTACACCTCCGCCGCTATCATTGGAGAGCAGTATATCAATACGTGATTTTCCAACCTTGACCTCTGGCTTAATATGCTCATAGCCTGAAAGTTCTTTAACGACACCATTTTGAATTCCTTCCATTGCTATTTTATTAGGGAGACTTGTATTGACGCAAATCCAAGTAAGGCCATTATTTGTTAACTCTAAGCTATACTTAAGCTTCCTCTTTGGGTTGTCGTGATAAGAAAGCAGGACTGGCCAGCCAGGTTCCCAGCAGGTTTTCATACTTCCGGTGTTTGCCGTATGGGCCGTTATAATCTCTCCATTCTCAAGCTCTATATCGGCCAAGAATCTCTTATATCTCTTTAAAATTTTTCCAGGAATAAGCTTATTTTCAAAATTCATAGCATGCACCTTGTGAAGTATCTTGGGGAGTATGGCATTGGCCACTCGCTCAGTATAGGGGCAGAAGTAACTAAAGATTAGGAAGGCGCTCCTTGAATTCTATGAAGGATTACTGAATACTGCTGGGGTTAAATGAGAATTAAAGGAAGAACGAATGACTCAGGTAGCTAGAGAGATCGCTGAAATGCTTTTTTCAATCGGGGCAGTAGAGGTAAGACCGAAGGATCCTTTTATTTACGCTTCTGGCCTTAAAGGGCCAATTTACTGTGATAATAGGAAGGTTCTGTCTCACCCCATCGCCAGAAATCTGGTGAAGAGTTCGTTTGTAAGTATTTTAAAAGAAGAGGACTGGAAGTTTGATCAACTGGCGGGGCTTGCCACGGCCGGAATTGCTCATGCGGCCTTGATGGCCGATGCTCTTGAAGCACCTATGCTCTATATTCGCTCAAAAGCTAAGGGGCATGGCAAGGGGAATCAGATAGAAGGGGATTATAAGGATGGGCAAAAGCTTGTTCTCGTTGAGGATTTAATTAATCAAGGTTCTAGTCTGGAGTCAGCGCTATTTGCGGTAGAATCAGCCCAGTTAAAGTATACGGGGTGCTTGAGTATCGTTACTTATCAAATGCAAAAAGCTCAAGATATTTGCGAAAAGTGGTCCCTTCCAGTGAGAGCGCTCACGACTTTTGATACTCTCTGTGAAACTGCTCTTCATAGTGGATTGATTAACTCGGAAGGAAGAGAGCTTCTTAGTTTATGGCGTAATGATCCCAAAGGGTGGAGTGTCTAAGAAATTCTATTGCCTTTGTTGGTGTTCTAAGGGCGGCAATAACGCCCCAACCTTTGTTTTCTGTGTGTAACTGGCTTATATTACTATGTTGTAAATGAATAATTATAAGCCATGAGTTGCCCGAAGAAACGCCCGGAGGTTGTATGTCTGAAGTTGCGAAGTTAGAAATAGAAGGAAAGGTTTTAGAGATTCCTATTATTACTGGATCAGAGGGAGAAAAGGCCCTTGATATAAAAAGTCTTAGGAAAGATACGGGGTATATCACCCTCGATAATGGCTTTGTGAACACAGGTTCATGTACTTCAGCGATCACATTCCTAGATGGTGAGAAGGGGATTCTTAGATATAGAGGTTACCCTATTGAGCAACTTGCGGAGAATTCAAAGTTTCTTGAGGTTTCCTACCTTCTCAATTTTGGTAAACTTCCCAATACTAAAGAGTTCAACATATTTGAAGAGAAAGTAAATTCATTTGCTACTCTTCCTGAGGGGCTAAAGAAAATTATTGATCAGTACCCAACTAATGCCCACCCTATGGGAGTTATGTCAGCAGTAACTTCATCTCTTGCGGCTTTCTATCCTGAGTTTCTTGATGCTCCACTAGATGGCGCTCAAAGAGAAAGAGCTATTACTCAACTAATGGCGCAAGTTAAAATCATTGCCGCACATTTCTATAAGAGAACACAGGGTAAAGAGCCTGTTGCATCTGACCCGAGTCTTGGCTTTTCCAAAGATTTTCTCAATATGATGTTTAGTGAAGAGGGTAAAGAAGTTGATGAAGAAGTGGCCAAAGCCCTTGATGTTCTCTTTACTCTTCATGCGGACCACGAGCAAAACTGCTCTGCCTCTACGGTTAGAGTTATTGGCTCTAGCCAGGCGAATATATTTGCTACTATTGCTGGTGGGATTGACGCTCTTTGGGGTCAGCTTCATGGAGGAGCGAATCAAAGAGTTCTTGAAATGCTCGAAGAAATTCAAAAAGCCGGTGGAGACTATAAGAAGTTTATCTCTAAGGCGAAAGATAAGAATGATAGCTTTCGTTTGATGGGCTTTGGGCATAGAGTTTACAAGAACTTTGACCCAAGAGCGACGATAATCAAAAAGCAGTGTGATATTATTCTTGAGAAGCTAAAAATTGAAGATCCTCTTCTTGATATTGCTAGAGGACTAGAAGAAGAAGCGAGAAGTGATGACTACTTTGTTAAGAGAAACCTCTATCCTAATGTAGACTTCTACTCTGGAATTATTTACAAGGCACTAGGAATTCCAACTAATATGTTTACTGTTATGTTTGTTCTTGGCCGACTTCCTGGTTGGCTCGCTCAATGGAAGGAAATGAGAGAGGATGTAACTGCTAAAATTGCAAGACCTCGTCAGATCTATACGGGGGAGCGAGAGAGAGACTACGTACCTATGATGGATAGAAAGTAAGAATTAAGAATTAAATAAGTTGAAGAGCTCCTCTGTTATAGAGGAGTTTTTTTTTGTTTTTTTCGTAGAAAGTTTCAAGTGATACTCAATTTCGGTTACTGCTTGAATCTTAATACCATCCGGGTATACAAGTCTTTAGGTGAGTTTCCAATACTTGAAAACTCAAACAGGAGGACTATATACCGCTACTGGAAAGGAACTCAAGCAGCACGCCTTAAGGCGCGTAGCTTGAATCTTAATACCATCCGGGTATACAAGTCTTTAGGTGAGTTTTCAATACTTGAAAACTCAAACAGGAGGACTATATGACTACTCTATTTCAAAGAATCAAACCTTTTCTCTTGGCCCCCGAAATGTCAGAGAGAAGAATTGCTGGCGTTCTTGAGTCGATTAAGGAAACTTATACAACCAAGCGAACTACCTTAGAGGAAAAAAAATGGAGTGATAAAGAAGTAAGTGCCTACGCTAGCTTCTATCTACCAACGAATTATCAAAAATTCTCTACTCTAATGAAGCAGCTCCCTCTAGAGATTCAAGCACAATTATCAACTTGTGAAGTGATTGATTTTGGAACAGGTCCTGGTACTTATCTCATTGCCTATATTGATTACTTTGGTTCAAAGAAGGCATCAAAGTTAATTGGAATAGATAAAGATAGATTAATGCTCTCTCAAGCGGAGTCATTACTATTGGGATTATTTCCCGAGGCCAAGAATAAAATTTCACTAATAAATGATACTTCATTTATTAAGTCTGAAGACTCGCGTCTTTTAATTTTTGGTAATTCTTTAAATGAGCTCTCCGTAGATAAAGTGAAAGATATCATTACTCATTTTGATCCCCAGTATATTCTCTTCATTGAGCCTGGAACTCCAACAGTCTTTGATTCAATGACAGATATGAGGAAGTGGTTGGCGCAACAAGAGTTTGCATGCTTCTACCCTTGTCCTTCCATAAAGCATGAATGCCCGGTGGCCAAGAGAGTGAGTGAAGGGCAGGAGGATTGGTGCCATCAAGTATGGCGTGGGGTTCATGATGAAGAAGTTGAAAGGCTAGGACAAATAGCAAAGATTGACCGAAGAACGATGCCTTTCATTGGCCACTTCTATGGAAAATCAGAGGTACAATCAGAAGTCTCGCAGGTCAGGTTCATGCGCTTCATTAATGAAAGTAAGCACTCCTTTGATTGGGAAGTATGCCTACTAGGTTCTGAAGGTTTAAGTTTATTGATTTTCGAAATACCAAAAAGAGGACTTTCTAAAGCTGATCAAAAATATATGAAGAAAATCTCAGTAGGGGAGAACTTCTCCTATGAAGTAATGAAGAAGCTCTCAGATAAGCGCTGGCGGGTGAGCATTTCTTTTTAATAATCATTGAGTGAGACAAAAAAAGGCCATCATTTCTGATGGCCTCTTCATTATTCTATTTCTTTAAATTAAATTAGCTTTCTTTCTTCTTATTCATAGCAGCGTAGTGAGTACCAAATTTCTTACGGAATTTCTCAATTCTACCTTCAGTATCGAGTACCTTTTGCTTCCCAGTATAGAAAGGGTGGCAAGCGCCACAGATATCAATTTTTTCTAGGTTTGCAGTTGAGCGAGTTGCATAAACGGCTCCACAAACACAGTTAATAGTTACTTTATTGTACTCAGGATGGATTCCAGCTTTCATAAAAAGGACCTCTTTTGGATCTTTGCTCTAATACAAAGATAGGTTTTTAGTTCTAAAGTTCATGCATAGTGCCTGAGCTCTGCTTAAAAGTCAATATAGGGGACGACACTTGGCTAGTGGGCGGCGCAGCTGCCGCAGCCTCCACCAGTATTTGTTTCGCCGCGATTTTTGAAGTCCCAGTGGTTGTACTTGGTATTTATAGCATCAATGGCCTCTTCAAGGTGCTCAAACTCTAGTTGGAATACCTCTTCTTCAAGAGACTTCATTACTGTAACGAGGTAGAGGAGCTTTGCACTTGAATCCTCACCCTCTGGTGGCCTTGCCCCAAGGTGAATGAATGCAAGAAGATCTGAAGATTCAAACCCTGTGTAGGTCCAGTTTTGTGCAGTTACTAGTAATTCATTATCCATACCAATCTTTTAGCAAAAATAGCTTGTCATCGCAATAGCGTGGGTATAACCTCGCACGGCTAAATGTTAATTAAGTGTGGAGGCGCATCATGGCCAAAGGTCCAAGAGTCATTATTACTCTCGAGTGTACAGAAGCAAGAAAGATTGGAAAAACTCCTTCTCGCTATACAACAACGAAGAATAAGAAGAATACACCAGATCGTAT
The DNA here is from genome assembly GCA_937930825.1 of uncultured Bacteriovoracaceae bacterium. GTDB lineage: Bacteria > Bdellovibrionota > Bacteriovoracia > Bacteriovoracales > Bacteriovoracaceae. Next base: position 2,458 of record CALHBL010000370.1, on the reverse strand, counting down.
GGAACTTAAGAAGTACAACCCTTTCTTGAGACGTCATACTGTTCATAAAGAAATAAAGTAAATTAGTTCAGTTTTTAAAAAGCTTTATTCTTATTAGGCTCCTTTATTTAGGGGCCTTTTTTCGTTTAAATTTAATAATTTAACGCTTAATTTTCTCTAAGTATTTCTCATTGAATGCCGAATAGCTCTTAAGAACATTCCTTTAGTGGAGGAGTGTCGTAATCCTTTGGAGGCCCTTTGGCGCTTAAACTGCTCATCGTTGATTCAGACGAGGAATGGCTCTTTTCAGCAAAAGAGTACTTCGAGGAACTCAATTACTCGGCCACTTTAGTGAGTAACGGTAAAGACGCTCAGGTTGCTCTCTATAATGACTCTTTCTTTGCAGTTATTTTAAATGTTGCGGTTCAGAATCACCCAGGAATTCAAGTTTTAAAGTTTATTCGCTCCAACCACGCTGCTCAGAAAGTGATTATGCTAACTGAGCTTGAAGAGGGAGTAGATGAAGAAGATCAGTGGACTATTGAGAAATTAGTAAAAGCAGGGGCCAACGAGGCCATTGTTAAGCCATTTGAATTGTGCGATTTAAAAGGGCTCTTGGAAGGCCATCAAAGTGTATCAGATATGGTTTCGACCATTAAGAAAAGAAGTGGAGTCAGCGCAGAAGAAGAGGTTGAGGCCGTTGATGATAAGTTCACCCATGTGCGAATTGATGATTTCTATAGTTCCAAAGCTGTTCTCTTTGATATTTTTATTAAGCTTAAAAGTAACCGGTATATCAAAATTCTTCACGCAGGGGATACCTTCTCTAAGGAAAGAATTGATAAATATAAGACAGAGAAGAATGTTGAATTTCTCTACTTTGATAAGAAAGATCTTTATAAATATGTAAAGTTTAATAACTTCTTTGCAAAGAATGTCATAAATAATCCTAAGGCACCTTCGGTGTTAAAAGTTAAAATGCTTCAGAATGTATCAGAAAAGTTTCTAGAGCAGGCTTTTTCAGAGGGAATGAAGCCTCAGATAATAGATCAAGGTAAGGAAATAGCTGAAAATGTTTATGAGCTCATAAAAGGGGATGAGAACTTATACCAAGTATTTCGAAGTTATTCTGATTTTGACCCAAATGCTTTTACTCATGCCTATCTCGTAACACTTTTTTCCACATCAATTATTAAGCAATTTGAGTGGGAATCTAAGACAACTATCGAGTGTACAGCGTTAGCTTGTATGTTTCACGATATCGGTAAAATGCAGCTAGATAAGACCCTCTTAAATATGAAGACATCCGATATGAGCGAAGAACAATTAGAGGAATATCGAAAGCATCCAGAGCTTGGTTTAGAGCTTATTAGCAGTAATTCGCTAATAAATAACTCAGTAAAGCAAATTATATTACAGCACCATGAGCATTATGACGGTTCAGGCTTTCCCTTTTCTAAGAAGGGCGCAAAGATTTTAACTCTTTCTAATATTGTTTGTTTGGCCGACAACTTTGTTCATATTATTCAAGATCAAGAATTAAAGCCGATGGAAGCACTTAAGGTACTTCTGACAAATAGGGAAGAGCTTCCTTGGTATAACTCTAAAATCGTTGAATGCTTAATTAAAGTCTTCGCTGATCCAGCTAAGATTAGAAAAGAAATGTACCTTCCTTCAAATTCAAAAGTAGTTAATAGAAAAGCTTCTTAACAGGAAAGCTCTTCATTCTTCTTTCTGAGAGGTTAAAGAGTTTAAGACTTTTCTTACTAAGGATATAAGGGAATTCCCTATTTGAAGGCTGAATAATAAAGTTTTGCCGCTTTTCTAGTTTCACCCCAGAGAGTGAGCGCACTAAGCTAGATAGAGTGTACTTATACTTACTTCCTTTCTTGTCGGTGGCCATGATTATATATGACGGCTTTTCTAAGTACTCAGAGATATTAGCTTGTAGTTTTTCATTAACTTTATCTAGAATAAAATTACTATGAAGATCTGCTAGAGTGCTGAAATATTCTTTAACAGCTTCTTGCTTCAAAGGTCTTCTTTGTTGGCCAAACCATCCTTCAGGTGTCAGCGACGCGAGAAAGAGGATATTACTATCTTGGACTCTATTTCTATAAATTTTAAATTCGGTAATTTGCGCAGGATCAAAAGTAAATATTCTAGTATCAACGAAGTTACCAAGATCGAGTGTATTAAGTGAAGTGCTAATATTATCAATATGGTAAATAGCTTTTTGATCACTTAAGCTTACATAAGTCGAATTATCGATTGGATTAACAAGGCCAAATTTGAGAGCTGTATCTTTATCATTAGAGCCAATAAGAGTGACCTCTAACGATGTGTTATCCAGGGAGTAGTTTGAAACATTGATAGCATCCATTTGATGAACACTTCGTATTTTAACTTGGTTGAGATCCTTGAGTATATTCTTGAGGAGACCCGAGTTAGCAGGAAGCTTTCGCGGAGAGATTAGAGT
>CALHBL010000369.1 GCA_937930825.1 uncultured Bacteriovoracaceae bacterium | reverse complement strand
GCTTTATAAGAATCAAAGTCATAACCAGAGTGATCTAATCTTCCAGTTAAATAAGGAATAATCTGACCATTAACTGTTGTAGTGATTCTTCTTTCATCACTTGGAAAGATGTGCTCAACGATTACCATCATAGTCTTTGCTTCTTCAGCTGAACTATTGGAAAGCTGCTTCTTTGAGCAAATGACTTCTGTCGTGGTCTTCTCCTTACTTATTTCATAATTAGTTGGGCTTGGACTTGTTATTCTGGCACTTACCTGTGATAAGCAAAGAATCATTGCCAATGCAGTTAAAACTTGAGTTATAGACTTTCTCATTCCGTTCTCCTTAAATAGATTTGTTGAGTTATCTCATACACTCTTGAAGGGGCTTCCTATAATCAAAACTCACTTTAGAGTATTTTTTACAAGAAATTTCAACCAATCTAGAGGAGAAATTTATGTATACCGCTACTGGATAGGAGGACTTTATAAGAGGCTTTAGGCGCGATACTTAAGAGGCCACTGATTTCTCATTGAGAAAGTGAAGGGCCTCAAAAACTTCCTTAAAGGGAGAGACATTATAACGAGAGGAAAAGTCTAAAAGAATTACCTCCAATGAATTACCTTCGTAATTTTCTTTTTCCAGGGCATTAACGAGTTCATGAGCGATTATAAAGACGGCGCTTAAGCGGTCAATATTTTGAGGGCGTAAGCTTGATGGAAAACCTGTTCCTTCAGGGTTTTCGTGATGCTGGCATATTATAGTTCCTACCTTTTCTGGCAAAAAAGGGTACTTAGAAATTAATTCGAAACCTTCAAGGGGATGCAGAAGATACTCTTTAACCTCATTTTCATCAAATTGAGAGAGAGTCGGATCATCTTTTGAGCTAACTTTTGCCAACTTTGGATTACTTACAGTTACATCATGAAGAAGTGAAGCAAAACTGATGATCTCTAAACGCTCGGGGCTCCACCAATTCATCTGCTTAAGTAAATCACTGGCAATAATACAGCATAGGTAAGAGTGATCATAGAGGTAGTCTTCTCCACCACGAAACTCTTGAATGAGCGCGTCTAAACTCTCTTCTTTATCAATAAGACCTTGAATAGCGGCCAGTGATTTTTGTGTTAGCTCTATGGCCTCTTCACTAAAGCCAAGTCTTCTTACTATCTCCGATAACATAGCATGGCCAAAGTCTAATTTTTCTTTAAGTTCGTCTGCTGTTGCTTTTTGAGAGTCGAATTCTAAGAAATTATTGCGAAAGATACTCACTTGGAATTTTTGAAAATCTGCATTTCTGATATAGAGAAATTCAACATCTTTTAATTTTAATTTTTCTAAATCACTGCGGGAATATTTTACGCCTTCATTGAAAACCTTTACATACTTTAATCGTGATAGCTTCAAGTAGACATTGCAGTGCGGTTTATTAAAACGAAAGAAATTAAAGAGGCGAATTTTTTGATAAGCAGGCGTCGCCTCTAAACTCATTCTATCCGGATAGAGAATTCTTAAAATCGTCATCCTAAAATCGGCCGGAGCAATAGGTAGAGTCACGACTCTATTACTGGGGTGATAGTGATTAAAATTCTTTAACGAATTATTAACACTAAAGCCTTCTTCATCTAAGAGACAAAAAGGTGCTGTTGGCCTAATAGTATGTGCTTTTTCGAAGAAATCACCAAGTTCAATTTTAGAATTTTCTCTGGTGTTGGAATTCACTAAAATAAAAGTAAATCCAAACTTAGACTCTACCTTCCCCTTATTCTGATTAAGGTAAGCGAGGGCCTCATCCAAATTAAAGAACTCATGAACTTGGCACTCATCGAGTATATTCTCTAAGTATATTCTATGCAGCTGCCGCTGCTTATCATTGTGATCGATGTAAATTATATCCATAGATTCTTATCGAAAAAATCACCGGACAGCTTTAAGAGTTTTTTAGAAATTAACGACCTCTTCCCTCTGGGTCCCACATATAACCCACTCCTCTTACTGAACAAAAGAACTTCGGTTTCTTTGGATTGTCTTCAAAGTACTTTCTAAGCCTCACCATGAAATTATCTAATGTCCTAGTGTTTGTGTCCTCAGTATATCCCCACCCTACTTCAAGAAGTTGAGAACGTTTAAGAGGAACTCCGGGATTACTAAAGAAGAGTTCTAGAAGCTTCACTTCCTGCTCTGTTAAATTAACTTCACCCTTGTTAGTGTGGGCCTTTAAAAGATCAAGAAATATGGTATTCCTGCCAAATAGCAGTGGTCCACTTTTTTGGTCACCCTTTACTCCTCCAGCTTGCTCACGCAACCAAGAAGCTTTTAGCAGCAACCTTTCTACCCGAGCTAAGAACTCATCTAAAGCAAATGGCTTACCTAGATAGTCATCTACCCCTTCCTTAAAGGCCTTTACTTTATCGACGCTTGCATTCTTAGCTGAGAGAATCAGAATAGGCAGTTGTTGATCCTGCTTTCTGATCTCTTTTAAAACTCCATGCCCATCTAGCTCTGGCATCATAATATCTAAAACGATGAGATCAGGTTTGAAGTTCTTCCAAAGGTCTAGGCCAATAACGCCATTGTTGGCCCATTCCACATCATACCCAGCAAACTCTAGATTAAGGATAATACCTTCTGCTATATGATGCTCATCTTCTACGACTAAAATTTTCTTAGAATCGTTCTTATTTGCCATGGATTTCTCCTTCTAGAGTACCATCAGATTCTTTACTCATATCAACAAGAGGAAACTGAAGAATGAAAGTACTTCCAAGTTCTTCACCTTCACTAAAGACTTTAACACTCCCTTTATGAAAGCGCATGACTGTTTGTACAAGGTAGAGCCCAATGCCTGAGCCTTTACCGCTCTTGCCAATTTGATAGAACTTCTTAAAGACATTCTTTTGCTGGGCCTTTAGTATTCCTACCCCATTATCTTCAAAACTCGCTAAAACTGAATTACCCCTTTTCTTTATAGAAATTCTCACTCTGGGTCTCTTCGAATTATTATAAATGAAGGCATTATTGACTAAATTCATAAAAACAAGGGGAAGGATATTGTGATCATATTTTACGATCAGTGGTCTATAGTCAGGATCAGTAACGATTTCAACATCAGCTTCTTCTTCCCAGTAACTTGTTCTTTCAAGCCAGCTCGTGAGAATGATTTTTAAATCACTCACTACCCACTGGGCCTCGTACTTCTTCTCTTCTATTCTGGCCAAGTTAAGAATTTGGTGGACATTATCTGCCAGTCTCTCCGTATCTCTTTGCATAAACTTGAGGTACTTCATCTGCTGCTCTCTTGAAAGCTCATGCTTGCTAAATGTCTCTAAGAAAAGCTGTAGACTGGCTATCGGAGTTTTCAATTCATGAGTAAAGCCGTTGATGAAGTTTTGCTGCATCCGATAGAGTTGGATAACTTTTTGGTAGTAAACGAAGATGATGATGACCCCGGCCACAATAATAGCAACTAGTAGCGAGAGAATAAGAATCATCACCCAAGTTCGGGTGTCTAAGAAAGCTGATGGGTCCATATTTCGCTTTTCAACGAAGTCACTAAAGGCCTCACTCACCCGTAAGTAAGAATGAATATAGAGAAAGAGACTCGTTCCGAT
>CALHBL010000368.1 GCA_937930825.1 uncultured Bacteriovoracaceae bacterium | reverse complement strand
TCGCGTTACTCAGCTTTTGTGGTGCAAGAACCTGAGTATGTCTACTCAACCCATGACCCAAGCACCAAAGACGAAGTTAATATTGAAGAAATAGCTGCATGGTCTGAGCAATCACAATGGGAAGGGCTCAATATTGTCGCCGTTGAAAAAGGCCTAGAGTCTGATGAACAAGGCAAGGTAGAGTTTGTTGCACATTATCATGCTGGAAATAAAGATCATCATCATCACGAAGTATCGACCTTTAATAAGAAGGATGGAAAGTGGTGGTTCACTGATGGTGCCATCGTAAATGGAACTTACCGCCGTGAGCAACCTAAGGTTGGTCGAAATGATCCGTGCCCCTGTGGCTCTGGGAAAAAGTTTAAAAAGTGTTGTGGCTAGACAGCGGAAATATTTTTTTACATAAAAAAGTAATAAACTTTTCTAAAGATTAGTTACACTTGAGTGAGTTTTTGATATAGTTGACCATAAACTTAAACAATGTTGCGTTCATAGTTCTTTCAATTTTGATTTGTTAGTGGCAACTGAATGCTCATATTAGATTAATAGGTTGTCCAATGATCAAGATTAAAAAAGGTCTAGATTTACCCATCACTGGGGTACCATCGCAGAAAATTTATAACACCCATGCAGTAAAAGAGGTTGCTATAAATGGTCCTGACTATATTGGTATGAAACCAACGATGTTTGTAAAGGCCGGAGATAAGGTAAAAGTGGGGGATCCCATTTTTGAGTGTAAGAAAACTCCTGGAGTTATTTACACCTCTCCCGCATGTGGAACTGTCAAGGCCGTCAATAGAGGTGAGAGGAGAGTTCTTCAGAATGTTGTCTTTACTGTCGAAGGTGAAGAGCAAAGAAAATTAGAAAATTTTCAAGCGAAGAATCTAAATGAATGGAGTTCAGATGAGCTGCGCTCATTAATGGTTGAGTCTGGCTTATGGCCTGCTCTGCGAACAAGACCTTTTTCTAGAGTTCCTGAAATCGATGCACAGGCCGCTAGTATATTCGTCAATACAATGGACACTTCACCTCTTGCAATAGATTCAGAAGTTATTTTAAATGAATATTCCGAAGACTTCACGACTGGGGTTCAAGCCCTAGCTAAGTTAGCGCCCAAAGTTTTTGTAACAAAGGGAAAAGGCACTAATATTCCAGAAGTTAAACCTCTTGGTGAGGGTGAAGTGATCGATATCCATGAATTTAGTGGGCCTCACCCTGCTGGACTTGTGGGCACTCACATCCATCATATTGATCCCGTTGGCCCAACAAAGACAGTGTGGCATATGAGCCTGCAGGATGTTATTGCGTTAGGCCGGCTTGTCAGCACTGGTCATATTTTTCTTGAAAGAATTATTGCCCTTGCTGGTCCCAAGACTATAAATCCAAGACTACTGCGAACACGTCTAGGCGCTTCAATGAGAGAATTGATTGCGGGTGAGACCAAAGAAGGTCCTATCAGAGTTATCTCTGGGAGCATTCTTAACGGAAGAAAGCATGATGAAGTTTTTAACTTCATAGGTCGATACCACCATCAGATTTCAGTGATTGAAGAAAATAGCGATCGTGAGTTTCTGGGATGGCAGGGTCCAGGCTTTGATAAGTATTCAATTAAAAATACATATGCAGGTAAGAAGTGGAGGAAGGCTTTTGACTTTCACACCAATACTTATGGCTCTAAGAGGGCCATTGTTCCTGTCGGCCTCTTTGAAGCAGTAATGCCATTAGACATTCTAGCGACACAGTTGATTAAGGCCATCATAACTAAAGATACTGATTTAGCTGTCGCCCTTGGTGCTTTAGAATTAGATGAGGAAGATCTTGCTCTTTGTACTTTTGCAAGTCCTGGTAAAGATGACTTTGGGCCAGTGCTTAGGGAAACGCTAACAATTATTGAGAAGGAAGGATAATGAGAGCGCTTAGAAAGATTCTCGACTCACAACACGATACATTTGCTAAGGGTGGTAAGCTTGAAAAGCTCTACCCCGTTTATGAAATGATTGACACTTTTATTTATACTCCTGGTGAAACCGCTGAAGGTAGTGTTCATGTAAGAGATGCTCTAGATTTGAAAAGACTCATGTCCACTGTTGCAATCGCCCTTGTCCCTTGTATCTTGATGGCCATGTATAATACAGGCTATCAGGCCAATTCGGTTCTTGAAGGTATGGGAAGAACAACTGTTGAAGGTTGGCGCGGAAGTATTCTCTCCCTTCTTAATCTTTCAACTTATTACTCCGACGGTGGAGTGACTAATATCATTCTGCAAACAGTTTCCAACTTTGTGCATGGAGCTCTTTATTTCTTCCCTGTATTTCTGGTGACCCAAATTGCTGGGGGAGCTTGTGAAGTTCTCTTTGCTGTTGTGAGAAAACATGAAATCAATGAAGGCTTCCTCGTTACCGGAATGCTCTATCCTCTGACTCTACCGCCGACGATTCCACTTTGGCAGGTTGCTGTAGGAATTATTTTTGGTGTGGTTATTGGTAAGGAAATTTTTGGTGGAACTGGAAAGAACTTTTTAAACCCGGCCTTAACTGCCAGAGCGTTTCTCTTCTTTGCTTACCCAGCACAAATTTCCGGTAATGCCGTTTGGACTGCTGTTGATGGTTACACTGGAGCTACGATTCTCTCCCAAGTTACTGATGGTGGAATGCAAGCGGTTACCTTCACTTGGTTAGATTCATT
>CALHBL010000367.1 GCA_937930825.1 uncultured Bacteriovoracaceae bacterium | reverse complement strand
TGAGGCATATAGCTGAGCTCCCAAAAGAGGAGTGAGAAGTGCTATGAATAGGGTTAATAATAGTCCTTTATACATGATTTAGAAGTTTCCTTGAACAATAAATTTAAATTCTGGAAAACCGGCCAGGGCCGAAGTATGCATAACCTTTCTTAAGACTTCATAAGGAAGGGACTGATCCATTACAATATTGACTTTCTTTCGAGATGCTTTTCTTGCTGCTACTGCACCTTTGTCTGTGTTGGCAATCGCTCGTCCTTCTAACTCTTTAATCTTTTCGTCTTGCCTCTTTGCTTCTTGACTCAAGGCCTCAAAGAGGATTTCAATTTTCTCTTCCCCTCCTAAAGTGACCACACCTATTTGCGTATTATTGAGCCAAAGGGCCTTGTCAGAAGAAACTTGAACTATGGCGGCCATATTACCGAGGTGTTCAGATTTAGAATTAGGTAGCGTAATATTCTTGGCCGTCTCCAGCGTTAAGTCAGAAGCATTATAACTTTTGAGAAGAAAGACTAAGAGAATAACGAGAATATCAAGTAAGCTCGTGATATCAACATCAAGTTCTTTTTCTCTTGTTCTTCTAGTGTTAAATCTTTTCTTTCTCATGTTGTTACCTATTCTTAAATTAAGGTCTCAAATATTATCTGCTCAAAGAGCGTTCTTGTTTCTATCACTTTGCCATTCTTATTCTTTGCTACTATTGCACTGGCCTTATTAGGGACCTCTCTGCAAGAGTCCATAATGTAGACCAGCTTCTTATACTCAACCTTACTATCTGGTTTTATAATGACTGAATTTTCACCAATATTATTCTTCTTGATTTCAATTAACTCTAAATTAAGAAGAGTGAGATCGTAATTTCCATCTTTGAGACCAATACGCTTCTTTGTTACGGCCTCTAGTCCCGTTTGGATAAGGATGTGATCGGCATTGACTACAAGAGTGAGGTTCAAAGGTGGTCTCTTGTCTTTATTGTCTTCACTAATAGTCTGCACTGAAGGAGCATCAGATCCAATCTGATAAATTTCTAGGAATTGAGCTGACATCAGGAGAAAGAAAATAAAAATGAAAACCGCATCTAAAATAGGGATGACATTGGGTTTACAATTTTGCTTCTTCTTCTTTCTTTGTCTAAAGGCCATGATCAAATCCTCCTATCGTTTTTTATTTACGCGGCGTCTTTCTTTTGACCGGCTTCAGGGAGCTCTGGAGCTTGACTCCCAACTTGACCTGGTCCTTTCTTTGTTCCAAGAAGATCGATAAGCTTGACTCCATACTCTTCAATTTCACCAAGTATTTTGTCTGACTTAGAAGTGAGCATTGAGTGAATCACCATAATAGAGATGGCCGAAACAAGACCAAGAGCTGTGGTGTTCATGGCCTTAGATATCCCAAGGGCCAGAAGTTTTGCTTTAGAAGCAGGGTCAGCAGTAGCAACGGCCGCAAATGATTCAATCAGGCCGTAAATTGTACCTAGAAGTCCTATCAGAGTAGAAACATTGGCAACGAGGCCTAAATAGCCCATTCGTTTTTCTACTTTAGGAGATACTTCAAGAATAGTTGCTTCTATGGCATCACTTATTTGTTCCTTACTTTGATTGGCCCTCTTAAGACCAGCTTTCATAACCATTGGCAGAAGAGCTTTTGAGTTAGAGCAAGTTGTAATGGCCTTTGCCACGTCATTAGTCATGACGCTCTTCTTGATGATATTCATAAGGCTTGGACCATCGATATCAAAGCTAAAGAGACTCTTTACTCTTTCTATAGCAACGGCCACGCCAAAGGTCCAAATGGCCAAGATAATCCACATGAAGATTCCCCCCTCATCCATGAAGATAGCAACGGACTTTATAAAGCTAGGGTCACTTGCTGCAAGCTTAACGGTATCAACTGCTGTGTTCACGGCCGTAGGTTCCATAGTATTCTCCTGAACGAGGCGCACTACTGCACCCCAAGTTTCTAATCTCGATTTAAAGACTTCTTCTGCGTATCGGGTGCTTTACTTAAAAGCTTGACTTAAATACTCAGAAAAAGTGACAATAGTCCTTTATTTAAGGGTCATTCAGCGTAAGTTCTGAATATCCCTCCTTACTTCGGGATCAAAATCATCCCTTTCAAAGAGTGGCCGGCTAAATCGCTTCCGCTGACGTTCCTTAACTGATAAATCGCCGGGTGCAATAATTTTTCCTTTAATTTCTAGATTACCCAGATCAAAGGTTTCATATTGCTTATACTTAATGATGACATTCTTCTTTTGCTTACTCTGGGCCTGTGCTGTTGGCACGAGTGTGGCGAGTAATAAAGAGATAACTAGCTTCTTCATATTATTCCTCACCTTTTCTTTGTTTAGACTTTTTTACCCTCTTACAATTTGATTCAAGGCCAAAGCTGTACTCACCGAGTTCATCGCCCCAGAATTCTCCATTGAAGACAAAGAAGTGCTCACTTGATTTTCTATTTACATTATCATTGGAGCCTCTCGAGCGAGTAGAAATGAGTTCTTTATTATTGTAAACAAGGTCACGGCGCAAAGAATTGACCTCTAATTTTATATTGAACATTTCATAGCTAAAGCGGTGCATATCATTGATGAAGCCAAACATTTGGCGCTTGATATAGTGATTGAGGTGCTTAGTTCGCCAAAAAACGGCTCCGCTAACCGCGGTCTTTAGCTTTTCACTGAAGGGTGTTTTCTTTAATTTTTCAATATGTTTGAGCTCGTTCTTTGCCTTCTTATAATTGATAAGATCTAAAGAGAACTTAACTCTCTTCCTTACTTGGGTCATTAGATTTCTAACGAAGGGATTGATGCTCTCTATTTCTTTAATCGGACGAGTAAGCATTTTTAGAAAGTAAGTATGCGAATTCTTATGGGCCATAAGGG
>CALHBL010000366.1 GCA_937930825.1 uncultured Bacteriovoracaceae bacterium | reverse complement strand
AATGCTGAAATTTTCACAACTCAGACAACAGATATTGGTATTTGTAGACCTGGTAGAAATATCACGGGAGTTAATTATATCAATCAACATCAAGAAAGTGAAAGCTCAGGACGCGCTGACTATATCTCTCAAGTTGGCGTCTGTGACTCCTCAGCACTAGGTACTTCAAGAACTCGTGCCTGCCCAATTATGCAAACAGTAGAAGATCAAGTGGTGCCTGTTGGTGACTACCTGATGACAATCGATTTAAATGAGCAGGTAAAACAAAATAGCTGTGGAATGGAAAGTCAAACTCTCATCAGTGGTATACTCACTTCTACTTTTGAAAATATTGAAGAAGGACCCATACGCTCAATTGCAAGTATTGTCAGTCCTGTTGTTGCAAGTGACGCTTGCTTAAGAAGAGCAGGCTCTGTCTGTCATACAGACTTAGAATGTGGACCCAATCGCCTACACGAAAATATAGCTCTTTCACAAAGCCAATTACAATTTGGTGACACCCAAGCGGAAATGCTCTACTGGCAAGAAGGTCTTATCTGCGGACAGGCCGCTGAAAAACCCCTTATCAGCTCAGATGAATACTTCGAATATGATCTTGGAAAGAATCGTTGCTGCCGGGAAATTGGCGCTGATTTTACCATGTTTACTCAAGGAGCTAGATTAAGCGATGGCCAAACGTCTGATCCCTTAAATAGTAAATTAGATGTTACTCAGTTTGCTTATTCTGATCCAAGTGCAGAAGGACGATACTCCCGCTATGCAGGCGTAGGTGCTACTGATAATACATCTCCTGGGCTCTCTGCCCTAGACCCCTACCCACAAGCTCCCATTGTTGACTATGGCACAACTGCTTTAGACGGCACATCTGCTAGTGATGGTGTTATACCTAGTCCCTATCAGTGGAAGACACTAAACGATACTGGAACTAATAATTGCTGTGGCGGAGGCTGGGTTCGTAAATTCTCTGATGGAACGACGAATTGGGATAATCCCAATCGATTAAAAATTAACCCAACTGTCTTTAAATGCTTAAATTATATTCAAGAAATCCCAGAAGATGAGCTTACCACTTACCAAGTTAATTCTTTTAATTACGCCCGCGAAGTTGATCGCTTCTGCCTCTCCCCAGTGGAGGGAGGTTGTAATCAATTTGAATTTGATCCGCCAACAACAGACGGCACCATCTTGTTTCCCCGCAGGCTACAAGATGTATTCACCACGTCACCCCTGGTACAGATTCTAGACACAAAACCGGCCAATGCTCCTTCAACAGGAGAAGCTCAAGGGATGGAAAGACTTACCACCCTTGTTCCCTTTGAGCCGATTCCCTTTTTAAATTCAGTTCCATTAGATTCTGGTAATGGCGATGGTAATAAGCACTCGTTTATTTTCAACCAAACCTATGGTGGAGTGAGCTTCTATCTTCCCTCTTTTATTGGCCATATTCCGTTTCCTATACTAGACCCCTTCATTGATAATAATGTTTTGAGTATTAAACTTCATTACTATGACGAAGAGGGAGCTTCATTAGGTGCGGCACACGATATTACAGGTAATGAAATAGTAGGTTGTACAATATCGAATAACCCTGTTCAAGATCTTGCCCATAATGATTACTGCTTTGTTCAGGACACCTCTGGAACTGTCTTTCATGCACGAGGTACTAACGACCTTGATCTTGATGGCACAATTGATGAAGCTGAAGATGATTTTTGGAGCTTTGCTGCAGTAGAAATTACTTTCTACCCTCAAAATACTCTCCACTTTATCTATGATATACCTGGAATTGGAAGAAGTGTTGACCACTCTAGAGAGGGCATGTCCAGAGGTAATGAACTCTACTACCTCACAAAATTATCGCGTTTTGAACTACTCGGTGTTCCTCAGATTTTCTACGAGCCTATTTTCTGTAATAGTAACCGCGATAGAATCGTTGAAGGCTTCTTTTCCGATGGGATTAGCAACAAAGCAGATTTTCTAACTGAATCTCATTCTATGGAGCTCGGTAATATTCAGATTACGGGCCGTCCTTTAGCTGCCATGTATGATGAAAGGTATCAGAATGTAGATCCCTCCCTTACCTCCCAATACGGCATCAATCGAAGTAGTGCTGTGGATGCATATGATAGAGGACAGGACTACACTACCGCCGGAGGAGATGAAAATGAAAGGTTTGTCTTCAACGACAAAGTAGAACCGAGTGATATTTTCAGTGCTAATGAATTCAGATGCTGTGTTAAATTAGGTGAAGCTGCAGCGGAAGACGACAAGTGCTGTAGTGGTAACCGAGATAGTGAAGGACTTTGCAAGCTTCCCCGCGGAGCTGATCTTCACGTCTACCTCAATAAATTCATCTCTGGTGAAGGGATTGGCGAAGACCTCCCAAGTGGCGGCCTAAGTGATGATGACTTTATTGCAGAGACTGGCGAGCCTAAAATTAATACAACAGTACTCAGTAAAATAGCTGCCCTTGGTGAGGCCTTCTGCGAAAGCGGTGAAGTTGTCGGCGGTGGGGCCTTCGGAAGTTACTTCCCAGAACCCAATAACGGCATCTTTCAACACCGAGACACAGTAGATATTGAGCTTACAAGAAAGTACTCCATTTTAGATTCCGTCAGAGATAACGACAATGATAACTCAGCGGGGATCTCGCCCTTCTTAGCAGGCTTTAGGTGGAATCATCACTACTACTGTCAATAAAGGCCCCCTTAACCCTGTAGCGTAAAATCTTCCCTTTGACCAAAGTAGCAAAAGACAAAAGTAAATCGATAGGTTATACTCTGCGTCTTATGACGAAATTCACCGCTAACCTATTAATAATATTAGTGATACTTCATGTCCTCATGCCTATCACAGCAATGGCCAATGACAAAGAAGGGCCCCAAGTAAGCGTTACCCATCCTCAAGTTAAGTATATATTAGAAGCTTTAAACTCTCTCTATCATTGGAACCTGAGTATTGTGCAACCCCTTACAATAAAGGGATCGGCCCATAGCTTTGAGCCTTCAATACGAGATTTGAAGAATATCTTCTCTCAAAGATTTTTAATCGCTGGACCACAAGGGCACCAGCCCTGGCTTAACCACTCAAAAACCAACCTGCCCAAGAATACTCTCTTTCTGCCTTCCAGTAATAATGAGCATTTTTGGTTGGATAAGAACTTGGGCTGCAAGAACGAAAAAGCCGTTATCGGGGCGCTTAAAGCTTGGGGTCTTATTCAGCATGATGAACCTAAGAACAACTCTAGGTGGTGTGACAAATTAACTAAGCAAGTGAAGGAATTAGGAGAGGTTATAAAAAGAGCAAAGGTAACTCATGCTATCTTGGCCCATAATGCAATCTCCCCTCTATTAAAAACACTAGGCTTAAAGGTATTAGTTCTTTACACAGATGACCATCACGCTAAAGTTACAGCGGGTAAACTTAAGTCTGCTTTAGGCTGGCAGAGAAATAAAGTCATCAGCAAGCATCTCTTACAAATCAGTGAACCTGAAAACTCATGGCCAGCGCCTTTAAGAAATAGTGAAGAAAGAGTTTTGCAGTGGTCTCCCCTAAAGAAGGACTCTCTTCAAAACCTCATCAATCTTCTTAAAGACTATTATGGAGCGCAGAATTGAAAATAGCACTGACTGTGGAGTCTCTGTGCTTCTCTTATCAAAGTAGAAACGAGGTCCTCAAAGACTTAAATTTCAAAGTTCACGAAAATGAAATCTTAGGTATTCTTGGACCCAATGGTGGCGGAAAAAGTACACTTTTAAAACTCCTTGCTGGCCTTCTTAAACCTAATACCGGCACCATTAAGTACTCCAACGAAGAACTCACAACCCCCCTTATCTATATCCCTCAAAAAGAAGAGAATAATAGTGCCTACCCCCTTACTATAGGAGAACTCCTTGCTGGTGCTCGCCTTCCTAAAGAAGTAGTTCCTAAAGATGAGGTTCTCAGCGCCTTAGAGCAGATGGGTCTTAAACTCCCCATCAACCGTCCCGTTTCTTCACTAAGTGGAGGAGAATACCAAAGAGTCCTCCTTGCTAAGGCCATCCTCTTCAATGCTCGTATCATCCTTATGGATGAACCAACAAAGGGCCTTGATAGCGTAGGCCAAGACAAGCTCCTTGAGCTCATCCAGCATCTCAAATCAACTCGGAATGCATCGATCATTCTTGTTGACCATAATATCTCCCAAGTCCTCAAACACTGTGACCGCTTACTCTGCCTTAATAAAAACTACCACTGGCATGATCACAAAGAGCATGTAAATAAATCGATTCTTGAAAGTACTTACCACTGTGAATTTGAGCATCTTCTTATTCATGAAAAGAAAGGTGGTATCTTAGATCATGACCACCACCACTGTGAAATTGACCACCACCAAGAACCTTCCAAAGGCCGTAAAGAATGACTTTCTTAACTGACTTTTGGCACTACCCCTTTCTGCTCAATGCACTTCTCGCCACACTTGGCCTCAGTATCCTATGCGGAACTCTTTCTCCAATGATAGTGGCAAAGAAGTATGCCTTCATGGGCTCATCAATTAGCCATGGTGCTCTCTTAGGCGTCTCTATTTGCATGAGCTTTCTTGAGCAAACGATGACTGGCCTTAACTTCTTTCTCTTTCTTGGAACTCTCCTCATAACTCTTATTGCTGTTACCCCCTTGGCCCTCACAACTTTTCGCCAAAAATTACCAAGTGACGCCTTAATAGGGCTTTTCTTTACAACAACTATGGGTAGTGGAATTTTAATTCATCAAGTTTTTGGCCAGACTAAAGGGGACCTCCTAGGGTTTCTCTTTGGCAATGTACTCACACTATCCCTTGTAGACCTTTATATCGTTGGCTGCCTCATCCTCATTATTACTCCTCTAGTATGGAAGAGACGACTCCACTGGATTCACTTTATCTACAACGAAGAGGCCACGAGTGTTCAAGGGCTCAAGACTAAGAATTATCACTATAGTTTATTTTTCTTTATTACTCTCGTTATTGTGGCAGGCCTAAAAATTAGTGGCGTTATTCTCATTAACTCTTTCTTGCTCATCCCTGGAATATTTGCCCTCAAACATGCGCCCAATGCCATGAGTACTTTTACCTACTCTCTTTGCTTTGCTCTTTTTACTGCGCTACTCGCTCTTGTCATGGCCAATACCTTGGACCTTCCCACTGGAGCAAGTATTGCGGTAGTTCAAGCCTTTACCTATTTTATAAGTTTGCTCTTTAAAAAGGCCACTTAGACATTTTAAGATCTCAAGTCCAAATAGTACTCAATAATTTTCTCTGAGACTTCCAAGCTTTCCTTTGATACTCTTATACACAATATGAAAACTAGTATCTCTTTAATTCTAATTACCTTACTTAGTTTCTCAACTAAGGCCACTTCGACCTCTACCTCTATCTCTAAAGACCAGCAGAGTTTTAAATCTAAAGAGTTTATTCACACCAATATTGGCTGTCCCATGAACTCGACTTGTAATAAAGAGACTGGTGCCATTTACAAGCAGTGGGCAAAGCTTCTTCGAAAAACAAATAAGAATCACAATCAAGTGTCTACCCTGAATAAGCTGGCCAAAGAAGTAGGCTTTCCTTTTAGCAGTTGGGTTTCAAGCACCAGTAAGCTTACAGATAAGCTCATTATTTGGGATAGTCATTGCCGAAATCACAATATTGACGGAAGAGAAAAAATTCATATCGGCCTGCAATTCATAAACAATACCTCTGAGGCCAAGCAGCTGAGTAAACTTGGTCATACCTACAACCGCTTTATGCTGACGCAAGAAAAGTCTGGAGAAATAGGTGAACGAATTGTTCCAAGAATGGATCCCCCCCTTTACTTTGATGGCCAGAATCTTATCTATCAAATGGAACTTGAGGGTAACTACTTCTCCCAAAGTTTAAGCAAGAGTGGCCGTTTTAAAATAGTGAAGAGTTATACTCCTAAAGATTTTCCTCGCACAATTACTTGTTCACAGAACCTTCTCAAAGCTGCTTCTTCTAAAGAACTAACTAAAGACCTCTATCTGGGTTTCTTCTGTCAGGAAATATGGGATAAGAAATCCGGGCTAAAGAAGACAATCCTCTTGCCCTGGAGTTGCAATTGAGTATTAAATTTCTCACTTGGAATCTTGAAAATTTCTTCATCGCTCCCAGTTCAATTGGCCCCTTTAATTCATTAAAAGAAACTTCAAAAGTTGAGGCGATTACAAAAATCATTAAAGAAAACTCTCCTGATGTCATGTTCCTCACTGAAGTTGGAGGCGAGGAAAGCCTTGAGCTATTCAATCAAAAGTACCTGGATAACGACTACATCGTCAGTTTCATGCCGACAAATTCAAATAGAGGTATCGATTTAGGATATATGATTTCCAAGAGGTTTATGAAGAATAGAAACCTAGAGCTTAAACAATTCTCTCACAAGAGGGAGCCCTTAGACTTTATTTACCCCCACGATATTGCAAAGAATAAGGCGCTTGTCCTTGCAGGTAAGAAGCCCACTCAAAAGTCAGAGAAACTCTCTCGAGACCTTGCCGAACTTTATTTTATAGAAAAAGACCACCGCTCCCCATTATTCATTATTCTTGGAGTGCACCTTAAATCTAAACTCGATAAAGAAGGCATAGACTGGCACGGATCCCGCAGACGAGGCGCAGAGTGCAAATATGTAGTGAATCACTACCGCGAACTTAAAGAGCGCTATGACCAAAAAGTCCCTATCTTTATAACAGGGGACTTTAATGGAGAGGCCCATAAACTTATCTGCGAACCAGAACTTGCAGAACTCTATAAGGAAACCGACCTCATCGACTTTACTGATGCTTTAGAACTTAATCGTGAAGACTGCTATAGTTTTGCCGGCTTTGATAAGAATAAGAAAGTCTTCGGGCTTCAACTTGACTACTTCTTCATTCCTACCAAGTGGAGCCGCTTCTTAAATAAAGAAGGTTCAGGTGTTCTTAGATATAAGAACCCTGAAGGTGGCGTTTACCCTCTACCTCAGACCCCAGGTGCTAGACACGCTCTGCCCAGTGACCACTACCCGTTGATCGTGGAGTTTTCTAGCTTTAGCTAGTAAAATTAGGCAAAGACTTAAAACAGAAGATGACAAGCTCTTATTGGCCCCATAAAATATGCCCTATTAAGCTCCTCAAAAGGAACTCAAACAGGAGGACTATATACCGCTACTGGAAAGGAACTCAAGCAGCTCGCCTAGCGCCGAGTAACTTGAGCCTTAGTACCATTCGGGTATACAAGTCTTTAAGTGAGTTTTCAATACTTGAAAACTCAAACAGTAGGACTATATATGAATAAATTAATCTTCTCTATACTTTTACTTCTGTGCATCCAACAAAACTCTTTTGCTGAGGGGTTTCGCTGGGATATCCAAGTAACCGACCCAAGCTTTGAGCTTAAGAATTATAAATTGAAAGAAGAGTCGTTTAAGCTCTTTTTAAAAAAGACGAGCTGGCGCTGTAGAGTTGGAGCAGAAGAAGTCAATAATGGTATCTATCTGCGTGAGCTCTATTGTGACTACTCTATTAAAAAAGCTGGGACTGTTAAAACACGCTTAAGCTGCTCGTCACTAAGAAAATATGGTGAGGTTACCTTAGAGTTATATGATGAGAAAAAGGATCTAACCTTTCAATTGATGCTTAAATGCCACCAAGAAAAGTAAAATCATCTAAAATTTGAAAAATTTATTTCAGTAGAGACAATTACCTAACCGCAATGCTCAAGTAAGCTGAAAAAAGTTCCCCCTCCCTTTATTCAAGCCCTTTTTTTGAATCTCAAAGCTATAGTGACGATAAGTCTCTATATAAATAGACCTCACGGATGAGGTGTAAAAAAGGGATCAAAACGTCATGATCAATAAAACTAAGACCATTGGACTAAGGACTACTCTTTCAGCGGCACTCTTACTTACCGCCTCCTGTAGTTCAGGCTTTAAAAGACCTGAATCAATTGAAGAGAAAATGACACGCTTTACTTCAAGGCATAAGAACCCTAATAGAGTTCCAAAGATATCTGTACTCCCAGTTAAAATTAGTTTAAGCAAAGGGACAAGAGCTCCGGCCAGTGCCCAGCAAGAACAGAAGATAACTTCTAAGCCTATCATTTCAAATAAGAGGCTCTACTTCCTAGGTCTCTATACTCAGTACAAAAGTTTAGGTAGATTTATAACAGCAGAAGAAACGCCAGAGCTCAAGCACTGCCCGGCCTTTCACTCCAGTCTTCTTAATCTCAAAGAAGAAATGGCCTGTAATCCTTCTAGTAAATTATCAGTCAACTTCTCTGGCCGCTATCAAGCACTCACTCCTGATGCGATTTCACTTTATCCGGAGCTTGCCTTACCTACAACTTTAAATAATGAAGAAACCACTCTCTATAGCGCAATTAAGTCTTCTCAGTCTCCAGATAAAGATACTCACGAACTCTTATCTCAAGCAATTAAGGTTCATCTTACTAAGACATATAAAGAACTTGAAGAACTCTGCGATAGTGGGACATCTCATAATTACTACAATTACGAAAACTTGACGACCTATGCCGAGCAGAACTCAGGCCAATTTGGCGCCAACTCTCAATCTCTAAAAATTCTATTTAAGACCACACTCTTTTCGAATAAGGCCATTTTAGAGAGCCTATCCTATGGAAAAGGTATTATCAGGGGTCGTGTTCCAGCAAGTGCTCATGATAACAAGAACTCAGCTTATGACGGTGTTGTTGGTAAAATGGGAACGAAGTGGACCACAGGTTATTTTCAAGCTTTGAGAAAAGTTAGAAAATAACCCCCTTAACGAAATACATAGAGACGATTTCGAGAACTATAGGCGGCCAATGTGTCGCCTTCTTTTGCAAGATCCCCAAACAGAGCAGACGTTGAGTGACCAAAGTAGAACTCTTCACGCACCTCATTTAAGTTTAAGTCTACAGCAATTAGCCTTCCACCAGTTGTTCCCACAACTAAGTGCTTCTTCCATTCAATTATTGAGGTCAGGGCATCACTAGATACTTTTAATTTCTTCTCTACTCCTAACTTAGAATCCAGTAGAACCAATTCACCATCGGTCGTGCCTAAAATCACTTTATCTTTAATAATGAGTGGTGCCCTTGCAATTTGAAACTTAAGTCTTCTTTGAATCAATCCATTCTTTGGATCAAGAACTGTTAAGGGCCCGGACTGAGAACCCACTAAAATCATATCATTTATAATGATAGGATGAGTATCCACATCAATAAATTTCTTACCTAGTACAACTCTAGATTCCCAAGAGATTACGCCTTCCTCTAAAGTAAAGGCCGCAACATAACCATCAGCAAAGCCGACAATAACCTTATTCTTATAAACTAGCGGCGTACTTACTCTTTGAAGTGTTGTTAGAAAGGGCACCGATCTCTTGTAGGCCCAAAGGATTTTTCCCGTTACGGCATCAAGGCAAACAATTTTATGATTTCGTGTATGAACAATAAGCCTTCCTTTTTCATAAACTGGCTTACTTTCTATGGCGGAACCTAGATCAACATTATAAACTAACTTGCCACTAAAGCGGTCACGGGCAAAGAGCCTACCCTCAACATTTCCGTAGACAACTAATTTATCGAAGACCTCAGCTGGTGCATGAAAGCCACCTGGATCAGTCTCTTCCCAAACGGACCTACCATTAACGATATCAAAAGCTTTCATGGTCCCAGTGTTGTGACCGATATAAACGATTCCTTCCGCAATGGCGGGGCTCTGCAGACCAATAGGAAGATTTCCTGTTGAGTGGGAGACATCAAGATTCTTTATCCATCTCGCTGAGAAGAACTTCTTTTCGCTAAGAACTGGTTTTGGTCTTAGAGCAGTCGAGCAGCTAACAAGGAATAAAGAAGATAGAATAAAGAGAGAATGAACGGCCTTCATCTAAAGTTCACTCAAGTAGATTTTTGCCATTTTCCTAAATTCTGCTTCTTTTGCATTATCAACTACCCACTGAAAAGAATCCTTAGCTAATTTAGAATCATTCTTCTTGAGGTAGAGTCGGCCCAAGTCTAAGTAGACCTTACCTTCAAAGTACTTTACACCACTGGATAGAATATCTTTAAGGTGCTTAATGGCCACATCTGTCTTCCCCTCGAGGCTTTCAGCAAAGGCAGCAGCACGGATATTAAAGAAGTAACTCGTTTCCTTGTTAGAAATTCTTTTAGAACCTTCAGCAACAAGGTCATAAGCTTCTTGGTAGTTCCCCTGCTCTGCAAGAGTATCAGCGGTTTGAATAATATAAGGAGCTGCACCAGTAAAGCTACCCATTGGGGCCCAAGTATTAGAGACTGCTGACTTCAGTTCAGCTGCGTTTATTTTCTTGGCCTTAAAGTCAGCTAGTTTTGTTTCAGTAACTTGATAGAGTTCCCCTGCAAACTTGTGGTGCTTCTTAGTTTGAAAATGATTGAAAATCCCATAGCCAAAAATACCTACGAAAATAAGAGCGACAGCTGAAATAACGGCGGCCTTGTTCTTGGCGATCCACTCACCGACTTCAGTCTGAGCTAATTCACGATCAACTTCTGAGGTTGCGCCTGTTGTAGTATTACTTGTAGTAGTATTCATTTGGTTTTCCTGTTCTAGTTCATTAACTTTTTTGGGATTCTATCGAGAATTCTAGAAAATGGCCTCATAAGTTGTCAAAAATAGTGGGAAGATTTAAGATAATATTAATGAATTCTCTATAATAGAGCGCATAGTCAAAGGAATGACCATCATGCACAGAATCATTCTCTCCTCATTAATCACATTCACGCTGTTTGTCATTTGCCCCTCTTCACAGGCAATGGACCGCTTTGCCAGACTTGGAGTTGGCTTTGCCAATCAACTCAAGAATGACCTCCCCAGTATTAGCTTTAAGATTCAGCGTTCTCAATCCTTTTCTCTTGGTGGGCAAGTCGCCTATTCGACAGATGAGAATAAGGGTGGTTTTTCTGTAGGCCTCAAGGCCTATCGTAACTTATTTGATGAGCCTAACTTAAGCTTCTATGCCAGTGCACTTGGAGCAGTCATAAGCCGTAATAAGCAAGGTACATCCGAATCAGTCAATGGCTTTCAATTTGATTTTACTTTGGGATCTGAATTCAGCTTTCCAGGTCTTGAATCCCTAGGCTTTAGTTTAGAGTTTGGTGGGTCTCTCTATAAACTCGATGACTTTGTAGTCGAGACTGTTGGTAATAGCTTCATTGTCTCTGCTGTCCACTTCTACCTCTAGGAACAAAGTTGAAAAAACTTCTAAAACTCTTTTTAAAATCATCAATTATTGGCTTAATGCTAAACTCTCCCCTGCAAATGGCCCATGCCCAATTGGATGTAGACCCCTTTTCTGCTGAAGCTGATGACCTCAATATTGGTGGAGATATTTTTTCTGATTTCAATGAAGATGTTGAGTCTGCAAAAATTGCTGAAGATGAGCGCTTCTACCGCTATGGCCGCTTCTTCAGCTTTCAAATGGGCATTGGCCTAACAACCTTTGATGGTAACCGTGGTACCGCCTACGATAATGACCCTCCTACGTACAACTTTGGCGTTAATTACTTTCTTGATTTTAAAAACTCCTTTGGTATGGGAGTTGAGTACTCCAAACATAACTTCTTCCTAGAAGAAACGGTCGCTGGATTTCAAGGAGATGGTGCCATTGGCTTAGTGGATGTTAGTATGCTGAGAGTTTACTTCTCCACTCGCTACTATATAGACACAGCAGATCTGGGTACGGCAATTACCTACTCAAACCCCTACTTAACAGCAAGACTTGAATATTGGTATGTAACTAATAAGTTCCGAGACCAAGAAGGTATTATTCCTAATGATACTGGTGGTGGTTTTGGCCTGGGCCTTGGCGGAGGCTTTGAATTTCCGATTAAAATAAAAGAGAGTTACTTAGGTGTTGAGCTTCTCTGGCATAGCGTTTCCTACCATGACAAATTTACCCAGAATTATAGACCTCTTACTGAAGGAGCTTTCGGATTCGAAGATTTAACAGGCAATGCTTACACCGTTATCATTTCATATGTAATTAACTGGTGAGTGTAAATGAGTGAGCAGATCCCTGGTAATAGTGCTTTAGTAAACTTTAAAAAACCCAACAAACCTAATTTTCAAAAAATCTCATACCTAAAGCATTCAAGGAGAGAGTCACCAAGGACCTACTCGTACTCTTGAGCATTTAAATAAATGTTCATAAGAGAAAACATTAGTAACACGATTAACTGGCCTTTCAACTATAAATAAGGGGCTTAGAAATTTTTACCTGATTCTGAGGTGGATACTCCAACGCCTAATCCCCTGAAAGTTAGACAAAGCATGTTCTCTCTAGTGAACATGCTACGACTTCATCTAATAGTTACTTAGAAAGAAAGAAAGAAACGAAGCAGGTAATTTGGGTAATTTAAAGAATTCTTATTGATAAAATTCTTTGCACTTCCCCCTTGACCTGCAGGCCAATTATGCCCTAAGCCCGTATTCTCAATGAGGCTTACAGCTGCTTCATCATTCTTACGCCAGTACAGACTTCCTACTCCCTTGGAGTTTGATCCCTTTTGGGCCGCTACATCTATTGGAGTTTTTAATGCTGCTCCCGTCATAACGGCATAAGCTTCAGCATTAAGGGAGCTATATTTGGGATCAACATAGTAGTCATTATCACCATAGATAATCGAAATTCTTTGTTGAGTGACTTTAGGATACAGACTTCCCGCTAGGGCCTTGCAGTTACTTATAA
>CALHBL010000365.1 GCA_937930825.1 uncultured Bacteriovoracaceae bacterium | reverse complement strand
TCTAAATGTTCCGAAGTAATCGCCTTAGAAATAAGACCGAGGTCTTTATGCCCATAGAACTTACGCCTATCTTTGTCATAGGAGAGAATGCCAGCAGCATCCTGACCTCTATGCTGTAAAGTAAGGAGACCTCTATAAGCTTCATAAGCGGCCCAATAAGGAACTTTACTCTCATCGTAAGGTCCAGTTATTCCAATCACACCACACATAGGCCCATCTCTTTTTTGAACACCAAGACTTTATCGCCATGGCCAATTTTCTTTGACCACACCAAGTGAAAGTCGGTTATACTTTAAGCTCATATCATCCTTTCTTAGTCCTAGAATGGCCATAAGAAAAGGGCCCAAACTAATATTAATCATTAGCCTATACTAATACACAAGTCTTCAAGTATAAGAATTAGCGTTGCACAAGAACCCTAAACACTAGATAGAGTAAAAATCGCCTAAATGAGAACTCGCCATGGCCAAGGAATTTAAACCTTGTTATAAACACTCTGTGTTAGAGAACTTAAAACAAATTCAAACCTTCCGTTACACCCAGACTCTTGAGGGTGTAACTATCACTGTCGTGCCTCACTATGTGGCCGAAAAGTCAGCTCCTGAGAATGACTACTACTTCTTTGCTTACCAAGTCGTCGTTAGCAATAACTCAAATGAACGAATTCAGCTTATCAACCGCCACTGGATCATCCGTGATGGCCAAAAGAGAGAACGTTTCATTAATGGCGAAGGCGTTAGTGGAAAGAGACCCTTTATCGAGGCCGGAGAAGAGTTTGAATATCAAAGCTTTTGCCCTCTATCTACTTCCACTGGCAATATGAGAGGAAAGTTTGAATTCTGTAATGATTCAGACCAAAGGTTCTGGCGGCCAATCCCTCTCTTCTTCTTTAGAACCCCAGAGTCTTTTAAGCAGTAAGAATTTCTTCTATTTAATTCTTCTAGTATTTGCCATAATCCTGTTATGACTAAGAACCATTTTCAACTCAATCCTATTTTATTAAATATACTTTTCTTTATTCTTATTCTTCCGTCTTTGTTAAGTTTAAATATTGAAGCAAAGTGCCCCCAGAACCTAAGTCTAGAGGACTTGAATAAATCTAAATTTCAAATTTCTGAAAAAACCAAGTGGTTCAAGGCCAAAGAGAAGCCAGTAGGTATCATCCTGCTCATCCACGGCCTTAACCTGAGACCAAGTAAGATGGATTCAATGGCCATTCATTTTCAACAAAGTGGTTATGATGTTCTTCGGGCCGCTCTCATTGGGCACAGAGGTTCTTTACAAGAGCAAGAAGAAGTCACAGTAAAGCAGTGGCTGACTCAGATGGAATTACATACATGCTTCCTTGTTCAAAGAAGTGAGCGGCTTCGAGGAGTCCCCCTTTATAATGCGTCTTACTCCTTAGGCTCACTCTTAACCATGGCCTGGCAAAGTAAGAGCAAGAGCTCTTTTTTTAAAGCACAACTCTTTCTTGCTCCTGCTCTATTCACCCACTGGTATTCTAATCTTACTAAGGCCTTATTCTTTTTAAATGGCTCGTTTGGTATACCGAGTAAAAATTTAGAAAACTATAGAAGCCAAAGCTCAACAAGCCTTGCTGCTTATCGGGCCATGCATAAGCTGAGGGGGCTAGTGAATCCAATTGATAAGAAAATCTTAAATATCAACACCCTAGTATTTATAAATCCTAAAGACGAACTCGTCTCTCTAAAAAATCTTGAATCTTTTAAAGAAGAATACCAATTTACAAATTGGAAAATTTTTAAAATTAAAAATCCGGCCCCCCCTATAAAAGAGAGCCCAAAGCATTTAATTATAGATCCTCCTACGCTTGGGGAATACTACTGGAAAATGCTAATGACCCGAACAATAAAGTACTTTAGGTAAAGATCAGCCCTTTCTTTGAAGTTTACTATAGAGTCCTCAATTCTACCTATAATTAAAGAAAGATGACCCTCCTGAGTGGTACTTATGGTTGAGTAAAAAAACAATAAATTTACTCGTTAAATAAGAAGCTCTTTTACTTAGCTTTAAAATGAAACTCAAATTATTTAGATTTCCCTCTATGAAAAATCCTCTCGGTTCTTGTATACTGTCAGGTAGAGGGAGTTGAATTGAAAGCACTTTTTATTTGTGATGAAAGAGAGGATTGGATTTTATTAATTAATATCTTCCATGCCCACTTTCCTAAGATTGAGCTTATTTGTGCACAGACAGGCCAAGAAGCTCTTGAATCTCTTATGTATGAAGGCTCCATTGGGGTGGTCATTCTTGAATGTGCTCTCAAGAGTGATGATCCGACTGAACTGGCCAAAAAAATCTTTGACCAAGTAGGGCCCAGGCCACTAATCTTTGTAGGTACCTCAACAATAATTAAAAGTAGAGTGAAAGAAGAATTCTTCTTAGAGCATGAAATGGTGTCCATTTATCAGAAACCCTATGATGCCATTACTTTTGTAGAGTCTATTAACGAGGCCCTCGAATGGGTCAAGAAAGAAGAGTTTGAAAACTCGATTATTGAATTAAATAGCGATAAATTTATTCCCATGAGGCTAAGGAATTTCTACCTCCACAATACAGTCCCCTTTGATGTTTACGTAGAACTCACTAAAACGAAATATATGAAGGCGATATCTGCTGACCAGGTTTATACTGAGAGGACAATCCAAAATTTTCAAAAAAGAAATATTCGTTTTCTCTTTATAGAGAAGAATGAACATCTTAATTTCTTAGAGAGCTCAATCGTCAAAATAGCCCAAAACTTGGCACTGAATGATGACCAACCAAAGAAGAAAATTCAATCCATGATTGCTGGTGTGCTCGTTATCCATCAGTACCTACGGGACGTGGGAATTAGTGATTCTCTTCACTTAATAATTGATCAAGTCATCAAGCAATTCCCAAAAGTAGTTTCCTCATACTCTGACCTAAAATCACTCCTTTTGGATTTTCCCTTAGAGCAGGGGGATTTAGCAGAGCAGGCCGTCTTAAAAGGACTCACGGCCGAATCAATGGGCTCACTGCTAGGCTGGAGCTCAGACCTTTCTAGAATGAAACTTGGGCTTGCGGCCATTATCCATGATTGCTTCCTAGACAGGGAATCATGGAGCATCATTACTTATCGTGATCATCCCGAACTCGATGACTTGAGCGCGCATCAAGTGCAAAGCTTTCTTGATCACACCAAGACAGCTGCTGAGATGGCCAGACAATTTACAAGATACCCCGAAGCCGACTTTATCATTGAACAGCATCATGAACTTCCTGATGGAAATGGTTTTCCAAATGGCATCCAAGCCTCGAAAATAACTAAAATCTCAGCACTCTTTATAGTTGCCAATAGTTTCGTCATTCAATTGATTGAGAGCGGCCTCAGCTTGAGTACGATCAAGAATACAGTCGATAGCTTTGAATCAATTTATTCATTAGGAAATTTCAAAGAGATATTTACAGTATTAAAAAAAGAAATTAAAAAGAAATCGTCTCCAAGCAATCTATAATCTTCTTATAACTATTTCTTGTAAAAGTTAACCTGAGCGTATTTAAAATCCCAACCAGATCGGGAGGAATTTGTCCTTCTTCCTTAGCACGCATCAATTCATCGACAAATGCACCACAGATAGTGACAACTTTTGCAAGTGGGCTTATATCGTCTTTATAGTCCATCGCAAAGCCAAGACCATTGGTGGTTCCATGCTGCTGGAGAATAATGGCATCCGCACCTATTGGGCAGCGTGGAAACTTCTTCACCATCTCCGACGCCAATCGTGCATGATTAATAACAACTTCCTTTTCTTTTTCAGTAAG
>CALHBL010000364.1 GCA_937930825.1 uncultured Bacteriovoracaceae bacterium | reverse complement strand
TATACCAATCCAAAGGCATAGGGACCTCATTTACTCCATATACAATAAATATGGTTTACTGGAGAGCTTGCTAGGTCATGAATCTGATGTAGCTATTATCTCAAGCGAAGTTAATGGACTAGGGGTTGATATGGATGAGCTGCTAGGAATAGTAAACTCTGAAGAAGTTCTAGACCATATTTTCGCTAATTTCTGTATAGGAAAGTAGTATTTACAGGCACTTAACATATATCTGGACTTATTTAGTCAAGTGATTTATTAATTTGTTCCACGTGGAACATGGATACTATGAAAAATTTTGATATTATAATTTTAGGTGGAGGTCATGCAGGCCTAGAGGCAGCGTGGATCGCTAGTCAATTCAAAGAACTCAATGTCGCTATTGTCACGATGCCGGAAGTTCCAATTGGTTCGGCTCCATGTAACCCTGCTGTTGGTGGGGTTGGTAAAGGGCAAGTTGTTAGGGAGCTCGATGCGCTCGGCGGCCTTATGGGTAGGTTGGCAGACTTGTCCGGAATTCAATATAGAACTTTAAATGAGAGTAAAGGTTTTGCTGTTCAGAGTACTAGGGTGCAGATTGATAAGGATCTCTATTCAAAGAATGCTGAAGAAATTATTAAGAAATCAGCAGTTACTGTAATTCGGGATAGGGTTACCAACGTAAGGAAAAGCCCCAGTCAAGAGTTTACTATTGTTGGTGAAGCTGCTTCTTATTCTTCCTCTAAATTAATTGTTACTACTGGAACATTCTTAAATGGAAAGCTTCATACGGGAGCAGAGGTAAATGATGGGGGACGATTTGAGTGCCGACCTTCTTCTTCTTTATCTAGCTTATTCGACGGAGTTAAAACTTTAAATAAGAGATTTAAAACTGGTACACCTCCAAGGTTACTTAATACATCTATCGACTTTGGAAAAATGGAAGAGCAGGAAAGTGACCAAGATTCACTTAATTTTCATAGCGGACATAGCTCTTACGCTAGGACTTTGCCCCAGTTGTCCTGTTATTTGACTAGAACGAATGAGAAGACATTGAGCTTAATACGCTCAAATAAAGAAAAGAGCCCAATATTCAACGGCCAGATCAGCGGTATTGGGCCTAGATACTGCCCAAGTATAGAAGATAAAGCTTTCAGATATGAAGATAAGAATATTCATCACGTCTTTGTTGAGCCAGAAGGGCACAATTTAAACACTTTCTATCCTAATGGAATATCAACTTCTTTGCCTAAGGATATACAGCTTGAGTTTATAAGGACCATAGAAGGCCTAGAAAGCGCCGAAATAGAGGTTTTTGGCTATGCTGTAGAGTATGATGTCGTTTCAACCCAGGAATTAGGGCAAACTTTGGAGTATTTAGAGATACCTGGGCTTTATTTTGCTGGTCAAGTGTGTGGTACTTCAGGTTATGAAGAAGCAGCTGGACAGGGTTATATAGCTGGGGTGAATGCGGCTCTTAATCTTCTCTCAAGAGATCCTTTAGTTTTAGAGCGGGAAGAGAGTTATATAGGTGTTATGGTAGAAGACCTAGTCGTTAACGATAGAGATGAGCCCTATAGACTATTTACTGCTCGAAGTGAGAATAGACTTTACATAAGAGAGGATAATTCGACTCTTAGGATGGCCAAATATAGAGAACTTCTTGGTCTTGAAGAGCAAATAGATAGCTATAATGACCAATTTATAAGAGATTTCGAGATAATTATCGCTATTTGTGATGAAACCTCCTTAATGCCTAATGATATTGGTAGTGAGCTTCTAGGGAATACAGATATTGGCCCAATCAAGGAGAAGCTCAGCCTGTCAGAGCTTTTACAACGATCACAGGTTAATCCCGTCAAAGCACTTATACAGTTTCTTGCTAACTCTAGTATTGAAGTAGATATAAGAGTTATTAGGGCCGTGGCCATTAGTATAAAGTACAGAGGCTATATAAAGAGAAATGATGTGGAGTTAGATAAGATTAAAAGGCTTTCAAGGAAGAAGATTAATTGGAGTGACCTTATGGATGACACGAATATATCCTTTGAGTGCAAGAAGCGAATAGAGAAGATTCGACCAGAGACTTTTGGGCAACTCCAGAGAATTGAGGGGATTCGGCCAGCGACTCTTGGTTTCGTAGCGAGCCATAGGTTATGAGAAAGTTCTCCGATGAATATAGAGAATTAATCTTTGGTGAATTCGGAAGCCTGAATTTAACAAGAATATCTGAGCCTGATGAATTCTATGATAAACAGATCATTGACTCTATTTATCCCTATCAAAATATAGGCCTCTTTAAAGAAAAGGTCCAAGCTCTTGGTAAGCATATAGATATTGGATTTGGGGGTGGCTTTCCATTGCTACCTCTAGCTAAGCTAAATAAAGAAGTTTCCTTTGTCGGCTTTGAAGCAAGAAGAAAGAAAGCAGAGGCAGTCTATAAAATTGCACAAAAGCTGAGCTTAGAAAATGTTAAGACATACCATACTAGGGTAGAAGAAATTTTCATCGATGAACCAGCAACAATTTCTTTTAAGGCGGTTGGGAAGATAAGTGAATTCTTGAGGAAAGTTTATACTGATAGTGAGGTATGGGTTTTCTTTTACAAAGGACCGAATCTCTTTGAACTAGAAAAGGTGCCAGAAAAAGTTGGAATTTTTAATAAAGTCCTAGTTGAAAAGTACAGCTTGCCTAGCGGGCAGATTAGACACTTGGTAGTTTATCAATCTAAAAATGTTCCACGTAGAACAAAGAAAAACCTTGTCAACCTGAGTGAACTTCTTTAAAAATTTTAACTAAGTTAATTAAAGTAACGGAGTACTAAATGGCTAAAATTATTGCAATTTCAAACCAGAAGGGCGGAGTTGGTAAAACGACTTCAGCAATTAATCTTGCAGCGTGTCTAGCAGTAGCTGAGAAAAAGACTCTACTAATCGACTTGGATCCTCAGGGGAATGCCAGTGTAGGCGTTGGTATGGATAAGGACAGCTTTGCAGAAAATAATATCTATCACGCTATTATTGGTAAAATACCTATTAAAGACTGCATTCACAAAACAGAACTTCCTTACTTTGATATCTGTCCTGCTGACCAGAACCTTATAGGTGCAGAAATAGAGCTTGTTAGTGAGTTTGCTAGAGAGCATAAGCTTAAGAGTGCTCTAGAAGATATCCAAAAAGAATATGACTACATACTTATAGATTGCCTTCCAAGCTTAAATGTTTTGGCGATCAATGCACTCACAGCAAGTGATAGTGTTATTATTCCTCTCCAGACAGAATACTATGCAATGGAAGGCTTAGCGCAGCTCTTGAATACGATTCGATTGGTCAGGTCTTCTCTCAATCCTTCACTAGATCTAGAAGGGATACTCCTTACAATGTTCGACGCTAGGACCTCCCTTCATAAGCAAGTTGCTTCGGAAGTGAGAACACACTTCGAAGAGAAAGTTTTTGAAACTGTAATCCCTAGGAATGTAAAAATTAGTGAAAGTCCATCATTTGGGAAGCCCATAATACTCTATGACATCGAATCAAAAGGAAGCCAGGCATACTTATCCCTGGCCAAGGAATTAATCCTTAAAGAGCGAAATAATAAAGGTGCGGACCAAACAGAGTTGAGCTTTACTGTTCCGAAAATTCCCGAAGAATATCAAGATCAACCTCAGGCTTAAGGTAAGAAGAAATGGCAAAGAAATTAGCATTAGGAAAAGGTTTTGCTTCACTAATCGGTGAGACTCCAAATGAGGTGGTCAAGGCAGCTATAGATAATGAGAAGGACCAAGGGAGTAGTAAGAAAGCAAAAGCAGCTACAGCTACAGCTGGACCAGCACTAATAGAAATTAGTGAAATTAGAACAAACCCTAATCAGCCAAGAAAGATATTTAAAGATAAAGAGTTAAATGAATTAGCTGAGTCTATAAAGGAAAATGGAGTTATACAGCCTATTGTTGTTATCAAAGCAGCTAAAGGCTTTGAGCTTGTAGCTGGTGAAAGAAGACTTAGGGCTTCAAAACTTGCAGGCCTTGAAAAGATCCCTGCTATTATTAGAAAGATGACTGAACGTGAGAGAATGGTTGTCTCAATTATAGAAAATGTTCAGCGGGCAGATCTTAACTGCGTAGAGATAGCCTTAGCTTATTATCAGCTAATGAATGAGTTCGACTTAACTCAAGAAGAAGTAGGAAAGAGATTAGGTAAAGAGCGCTCTAGTATTGCGAACTTTTTGAGAATCTTGAAGCTCCCAAGAGAAGTTATAGAAATGCTTCAAAAGGAAGAATTGAGTTTTGGTCACGCAAAGGTGCTTGCTGCTCAAAAAGATAGAGAGAGGATCATTCGCTTTGCTCTCATGGCCGTTAGGGAGAAGTTCTCTGTTAGGGAGCTAGAAAAAGAACTTAAAAAGAGAAATACACCCGTCGGTGAGCCAAGTAAGCAATTTGATTCGAAGATGGACCAGTTGCGTCAGAAGCTAGAGCAAAAAACGGGCTATCACTTTGATATTAAATCTAAAAAAGCAGGGAAGGGCGAGTTTGTGATAAAGTTTACTAACGAAGCCGAGTTCAATGATATCTTTGAATATCTATTGAAGAAGTAATGGTCCTATAGGACCAGGATGCTAAAAAGGATGTTGCATTGAGACAAAAAGGTGAAATTTCAGCCATTATAGAGGAAGGTTGTAAATTTGAAGGTAATTTGAGCTTTAACGGCGTTGCAAGAATCGCAGGCATTGTTAACGGTTCAGTCTTTTCAAACGATACTGTGATTGTTTCTGAGGGCGCAGTGGTCAATGCTGATATTAATGCCAATGTGATTCTAATTAGTGGAACAGTTAAAGGTAATATCAAAGCAAGTAGCCGAGTTGAAATCATAAAACCCGCTAGATTCGAAGGAACTATTACAACTCCAAGTCTAATTGTTGAGGAAGGGGTGATTTTTCATGGTACTACTAAGATGAGAGAGAAGCGTTAGTTCTTATCATATTCGTAAAACTTATATCTAAGTGTTAATTAAAGCCTATTTAAGCCATATAAGTCTTTGACAAATTCCCTAGCTGTGACTAAATATTAAACTCAATTTTACTTTCACTAATACCTTGTAAGTAAGGCTAGTTAATATTGCCTTCTGGAGTCAAAGATACATGGATAAAGTCATCCAAATTTTCGTAAAGCTTGGTGTCGATCAATCAATATTTTATCAGTTTGCTGTTTTTGTAGTTCTCTTCTTTTTATTGAAATTGGTCTTCTTTAATAAACTTCTCTTTGTCATTCAAACTAGAGAGTCTAAGACTACTAAATTAGAAGAAGAGGCTCTTGCTAAGTTTAAAAAAGCTCAACAGCTTTCAGACGATTTTGATAGAGAGATTCAAGAAACGAGCGAAAAAACATATAAGGAAATGCACGATATTAAGCATGAAAACTTAAAGAGAATTCAGGGTGAACAGAAGCTTGAAGAAGAAAGAATTCTTAAAGAGTTTGAAATAGAGAAAAGAACGGTACTTGATCAAGTTGAAAATAAGAGACAAGAAATCCTGAAGACTTCAGACTCACTAGCAAATGGCCTAGTTGAGAAGTTTGTTAATTAGGTAAAGGCTTACAAGAATGAAATTTATAAAGACCATAATATTTACAATTGCATCAAATTCAATCTTAGCTGCTGGTGGAGCCTCTCAAGGGAGTGTCTCAGATTTATTATTCCCAGCAATCAACTTCTTTGCTCTTCTCTTTGGGCTTATTTATTTAATGAGAAAACCAATGACAGAGATGTTTAATAATAATGCTAAACAAGTAACAAACCTCTTTGAGTACGCTGAGAAGAAAGACAAAGAAGCTAGAATCAAGTTGGAAATTTTCGAAAAGAAAATGGACAATCTTGAAGGCGAGAAGAATAAAATTATAAAGAATGCTGAAAATGAGACTAAGTCTTTTATTGAAGAATCTAAAGCAGGCTCTGTTGAATATTTGAATCGTCTATCTCAAGACTCTAAAGCAAAAGTACAGTATGAAAAAGAAACGCTAGAGAATGAGATAAAAGAATCATTAGTAGATGAAGTTATCAGTAAAGCTAAAGAGAAAATTGCGGCCAGTGGACAACTCTCAGCTAAAGCAACAGGTCAGCTGATCTCAGGCATCAAATAGAAATTAGGAATAAAGATGAAAGAAGCAATAATTGCAAAAGCCTATGCCACTTCGATCTTTGATTTAGGTGTAGAGAATAAAATAGACGTAACTGCTGAGTTTACCAAGCTTACAGAAGTTATAAATTCAAGTAATGACTTGGAAACAGTTCTCTTCTTAGATGTATTTACCATTGATGAAAAGCAAGCTGTCATTACTGATGTTTTAGGGAAGATGAATCTCTCCTCCCTCGTCAAGAATTCAGTGCTATTTCTTATGCAAGAGCAGAGAATTGGACTTCTTCCAATGGTTTATAAGAACTTAGTTGTTAAAGACGATCATGAGAAAGGCTTTTTAAGAGGAGTCATCGAAGGGTCTGAAGATTCAATTACAGTTGATATTGAAAATCAGCTTAAAGGCTACCTGAAGGGTAGGCTTGGTGCTGAAGCTAAGCTTACATATAAGAAGAATGAAAAGATAACAGCAGGCTATAGAGTTACAGTTGATGACCTACAGCTAGATGCCACGTTAGATAATCAATTTGATAAATTAAAAAATGAAATACTTAATTCTTAATACAAAAAGAGGTAGTGATGTCGATTAATCCAGAAGAAATTTCAAGCATCATTAAAGACAGGATCTCGAATTTCGAGAATAGACTTCAAGTCGATGAAGTTGGTACTGTTTTGACGGTTGGTGATGGTATTGCACGTATATTTGGGCTTAAAAATGTTATGGCCGGAGAACTTGTTGAGTTTGACGGTGGCACGCAAGGGATGGTTTTAAACCTTGAAGCTAATAATGTTGGTGTGGCCATTCTTGCTGACGATACTTCGATTAAAGAAGGAACAACAGTTAAGAGAACTGAAAGAATTGTTGAGGTTCCTGTTGGTAAGGAACTTCTTGGTAGAGTTCTTGATCCTCTTGGCCAGCCTATTGATGGTAAGGGTGATCTCGGTAATAAAGAGTCACGTTTTGTTGAAGTTAAGGCTCCAGGTATTATTGCTAGAAAACCTGTTCATGAGCCGATGCAAACCGGTATTAAAGCAATTGACTCTATGATCCCAATCGGTCGTGGTCAGCGTGAACTTATTATTGGCGATAGAAAGACTGGAAAGACTGCTGTTGCTCTAGACACAATTATTAAT
The DNA here is from genome assembly GCA_937930825.1 of uncultured Bacteriovoracaceae bacterium. Lineage (GTDB taxonomy): Bacteria > Bdellovibrionota > Bacteriovoracia > Bacteriovoracales > Bacteriovoracaceae. The sequence continues at coordinate 5,935 of CALHBL010000364.1, read as the reverse complement.
CAAAAAGGTAAAGACGTTATTTGTATTTACGTAGCTGTTGGCCAAAAGCAGTCAACAGTTCGTCAGGTGCATCAAAAACTTACTGAAATGGGAGCAATGGATTACACCATCATCATTTCAGCAACAGCTTCAAACTCTGCACCACTTCAATTTCTTGCTCCTTACACTGGTGCAACGATGGGTGAGCACTTTAGAGATGATGGTAAGCACGTTCTCATTGTATTTGATGACCTTACTAAGCAAGCTCAAGCTTATAGACAAATGTCACTTCTTCTTAGACGTCCACCAGGACGAGAAGCTTTCCCTGGGGATGTTTTCTATCTTCACTCAAGACTTTTAGAGAGAGCGTGTAAGCTTTCTGATGAGTTAGGGTCAGGATCAATGACTGCTCTTCCTATTATTGAAACTCAGGAAGGTGACGTTTCTGCTTATATTCCTACAAACGTAATTTCAATTACTGATGGTCAGATTTATCTTGAATCAGATCTTTTCAACTCTGGAATTCGTCCTGCTGTTAACGTTGGTCTGTCAGTTTCACGAGTTGGTGGTTCGGCCCAAATTAAAGCGATGAAGAAAGTAGCTGGTACTCTAAGACTAGACCTAGCTCAGTATAGAGAATTAGCAGCATTTGCTCAGTTTGGTTCTGACCTCGATGAAACAACGCAAAAGCAACTTGCAAGAGGGGAGAGACTTGTTGAGCTTCTTAAGCAAGGTCAATATGTTCCAAAAGATGTTATTGACCAAGTTCTTATGATTTTTGCAGCAACAAAGGGCTTACTTGATGTTGCACCAACTGCAAAAATTCTAGAAGTAGAGACTGATCTTCTCGATCATTTACACAGTCAACATGCAACACTTGTTGAATCAATTAGAAATGATAAGGCCATTAAAGATGATAATGCAAAAGCCTTAAGTGAAGTTGTGACCAAGTTTTTATCAAGCAGGAAATACTAAAAAATAGGTAGCTGAAATGGCGAATATTAAAGAGCTTAAAATGAAAATTAAGAGTACCAAAGGTACTCTTAAGATAACTTCAGCAATGAAGCTTGTTTCTGCAGCAAAGCTGGCAAAAGCCCAGCAAGCTATTCAGAGTTCAAGGCCCTATGCTGAAGAATTAGATCAGACGATTAAAACAATCTCTGCTCTTGTAGAAAACTATTCACATAGTTACCTTGAGGCTAAGCCTGGCAACCAAATGGAAGCTCTCTTAGTAATTTCTGCAAATAAAGGTCTATGTGGTGCTTATAACTCTGCTTTGGCAAAGGAAGTAAGGAAGTATCTTGCGGCCAATACTGATAAAGAGATAAAGGTTTTCTTCGTAGGGAAGAAAGTTAAAGAGCTTATCGAAAAAGAAGTTAACTTTGGAAAAATGTATGAGTTCGATAAAACGGACCCTTCTTTTCTTGAGTTAGAAACGGTTGGTAATGAGCTTGCGAATCTCTTTCTTCAAGGGGAGGTTGGAACAGTTAAAGTGGCTTATAATCAATTTAACTCTGCGATCTCGTTTACTTCGATGGTTAAGCAACTCCTACCAATGTCATTAGACCTTCATGAGAAAGCTACACTTGAGGAAAAATTTCCTTTTGATTTTCGTTATGAGCCAACTCCAGCGGAAATTCTAGACACTCTTATTCCAGAGACTTTTACAGCTACTCTGTATACAAGTCTTCTTGATGCTGTTGCCGCTGAACATGGTTCACGAATGGCTTCAATGGATAATGCTGTTACAAATTGTAAAGAACAAGTAAGAACACAAACTTTAAAAATGAATAAATTGAGACAAGCAGCGATTACAACTGAACTAACGGAAGTTGTATCTGGTGCTGAGTCTCTAAACGGTTAAGGAGCCTAAAATGTCTCAAAATACTGGTGTAATAAAGCAAGTTCTCGGACCTGTTGTAGACGTCGAGTTTGCAAAAGGTGGATTACCTGAAATATATACTGCACTAAAAGTTAGTAATAAATTCTTGGGCGAGGGTGAAAATAATCTCGTACTCGAAGTAGCTCAGCACTTAGGCGACAATGTTGTTCGAACTATTGCGATGGACCAAACTGAAGGTCTTAAGCGTGGACAAGGCGTTTTTAATACAGGAAGACCTATTCAGGCTCCTGTAGGAAAAGATGTTCTTGGTAGAATTATGAATGTTAACGGTGATCCTATCGATGAAAAGGGACCGATTAAGTGTACAAAGACTTATGACATCCACAGAGAAGCACCAAGCTTCGAAAAACAATCAACAAAGAAAGAGCCTTTCTACACCGGTATTAAGGTTATTGATCTTCTTGCTCCTTATTTAAGAGGTGGAAAGATTGGCCTCTTTGGTGGTGCAGGTGTTGGTAAAACAGTTCTTATTATGGAGCTTATCAACAATATCGCTACTCAACACGGTGGATACTCAGTATTTGCAGGTGTTGGAGAGAGAACTCGTGAAGGTCGTGACCTTTATGATGAAATGAGCGAGTCAGGGGTTATCGATAAAACGGCCCTGGTATACGGTCAGATGAATGAGCCACCAGGTGCACGTGCTCGTGTTGCCCTTACTGGTCTCTCTGTTGCTGAATATTTTCGTGATGAAGAAAAGCAAGATGTTCTCTTCTTTGTAGATAATATCTTTCGCTTTACTCAAGCTGGTTCAGAAGTTTCGGCCCTTCTTGGTCGAATTCCTTCTGCCGTTGGTTATCAGCCAACACTTGGTACGGAAATGGGTGCCATGCAAGAGCGAATTACATCTACAAATGATGGATCAATTACTTCAATTCAAGCAGTTTATGTTCCTGCTGATGATTACACCGATCCAGCTCCTGCTACAACCTTTGCTCACCTTGATGCAACGACAGAACTTTCTCGTCCAATTGCAGAGCTTGGAATCTACCCAGCGGTTGATCCACTCTCTTCTACGTCGACAGTTTTGACTCCTGATATTGTAGGGGAAGAGCACTATGCTACGGCCAGAGCAGTACAGGCAATTCTTCAAAGATATAAAGAACTTCAAGATATTATTGCCATCCTCGGAATGGATGAGCTTTCTGAAGAAGATAAAGTCATTGTTGCACGAGCTAGAAAGGTTCAGAAGTTCCTTTCACAGCCCTTCTTTGTTGCTGAGCAGTTTACAGGTATTTCAGGTCAATTTGTAAAAATCGAAGATACAATCTCTGCTTTCAAGGCAATCCTTGAAGGTAAATGTGATGATCTTCCAGAGCAAGCCTTCTACCTTGTTGGTAACCTAGACATGGTTTATGAAAAAGCTCAGGAGCTTCGCTCTTAATTTAAGGAAAAGGTATGAATTATTTTACAGTTGATGTTTTAACTCCAGAGAAAATTGTAGCAAAGGGGATTCCGGCGGAATCTCTTTTGATCCCTACAGTTCGTGGACAAATAAATATTCTTCCTCATCACACTCACCTTATTAATAAGCTAAGCACTGGTGTTCTCACCATTTTTGGTGGAGCTGATGATCCAGATCTTGATTACTCAATTTCTCATGGAATCTGTAAAGTATTAGAGGATCGTGTGATTATCATGTCCCATACCGCAGAAGAGTGTACAGTAATTGATGAGAGCCGGGCCACGCGAGCGCTAGAGCATGCCGAAGCTAAACTCAATGGCGGTGAGCCTCTAACCGATGAAGAGCTAACTAAGTATAGACGTAAAGCAGAAAGGGCCAAGTTGAGATTACAGCTGTCCCAGAATAAAAAATAGATTTTAAATAAAATAAATTTTGAGTTTGAGCGTAAGTATATAAGCTTCAGCTCAAAATTTTGTTAGTCTATCAAGACGATTCTTCGAAATACTTAACAGATAATTCAATTAGCATTTAAAGCATTTAAAGAGCCAGGTACTAGGAGCAATGCTTCATGTACTTGGCACTTCAAGTCTATGTCAGTAGAAGGTCATTTTTCTCGACTATTCAAAAACAATATTTTCAATAAAACGCAAGTTGACTAGTCTTCTTCACTATAGAAAGTTGGGTAACTTTAAGAATTATCACCTTGGCTACTCATGGCCAGTCAGTCAGAAGTATTCCTATTTTAAGAAAAGCTTGGATGACTGTTCAAAAAAAGGTGATGACTACCTAGTAACAGCGTAAATATATTGCCCCCTACTAGATATTTGAGGAAGACGTGAGAAAATATTCGGATATGCAAAAGAAGTTCTTAGCTACAATTCTGTATTCATTCTATCTGATCCTATTGGGCCAGGGCTGCAGTGTTTTGAATAATGATGAATTGGAGCAGGAAGTTGAAGTATCTGTTTTAGATATCCCCAAGGCCATTACTCTGCCAGCGTTACCAAAAATTGAAGTATCTGAAATTGTCGATGAAGCTCCAGAAGAATTAGAGACCGTAGTAAAGCAGGCCATACCTGCTAGGCTAGAGTTGCCTGAGCAAGAAGTAATTTTACATGAAGTAATTAAGCAAAGAGAAGTAGCACGAGAAGCAACCTTGCAAGAGAGAAATAAACTAAAGCAGGGAGCAATGGTTCAGAATGCACTTGAGCAAGAGGAAGCGGCTCAGAGAGTAGTCAAACTAGAAGAACTCGCTCAGAGTTTATCGAATCAAAATGCAAATACATATAAAGATGCTTCGCAAGTTAAAAAAGAGGAAGTACAAGCCGAAGAAAGTGAGCGGGCTTATGAGCCATCACGTTATCGAGTAATTGGTTTTAAGAGAACTCCTAGTATTAAGACAGCAAAAAAAGTTATTAAAGAGAAGTTAGCTGATTTAGAAATAACGCCGATCGAAAAAGAAATTAAGATTGTGAAATCTCTACCTGTGACTGTGGGTACAGAAAGTTCAGATATTGAATTATCAATTGAAGACTTGAACGAGAACTCTGAAGCGGGGCCTGTTGGGAATCTTCAGCTGAATGATAAGCCTGGTTTTGAGCATAGCGGATTTGAGGTTGAAGTTAGTGAGAGCTTAGCGTCTACTGACTGGATGGCCAAATTTTCTGACACTTTGGATACTCGCCTTGCAGCTATTGATGAAGAGTCTCAGAATGAAGTGATAGCAGAAGCGTCGCCTTCTTTTGATTATCAACCTAACTCAAAGGTTACTGTTGAAAACTTTGTTAATGATGAAGAAGACTTTAGTGACATTATAAAGAAGACCGATTCTTCACTCGCTAAAGCAGATGATCTTGTTTTCCTTGAGTACTCAAAAGCGGAAGAAGCACCTCAGCCGGCCGCACCTCAGCTTGCGGCTTTGGATAGTCAGCCTAAGGTGCCTACTTTAAGCTTAGCAACTCCGGCCAATTCTGATATCTCAAGTGTAGTGAGAAGTGTGATCGACAGGGAAATGGCAGGAAGTTCAACTGTGACTGATCACTCTAGGCTCATAGCATCAGCAACTCGTATGGCCGCAAAGAGTGCGCCGAGTAATCAACCGAGTGGGTACAGCAGTAACTTCTTAAGTGATATAGGAATGAATAAAAGTAGAAATAGAAAAAAGAAAAGAAGAGATAAACGAGCTAAAAAGTTAAAGAATCAGGCGACTCTCTATGCCATGGAAGCTGATCTTGAAAAAGGCTTTCAAGATGAAGTGAGAAATTTTGACTTCATACCAGGTCATAACTCTAATGAATCATTAAGAGACTTCAATGAAGGGCATATCACAGTTGACTACTCACTTGTAAATCAAGGTGGAGTTCTTAGAGGTACAATCTTAAAGAACTTCTTTATGAGAACAACATTTGAAATACCTTTGGGGAGTGAGTATTCAAAGTTTGAAATACCTCTTATTCCTAAAGATTCACTTGGGGAGTACTTAGATAAGAATGAGCTAGAAGGTTATGGCGGATTCTTTCTGGTCGACCTTGGCGATATGATTGAAGATGTTGATGTTGAAAAAACAACGAATGATAAAGTAACTCCCTATGAACATAGATTATTTTTAAATAGCGACTTTAAGCCTGTTAAAGCAGGCGGCGACTATC
>CALHBL010000363.1 GCA_937930825.1 uncultured Bacteriovoracaceae bacterium | reverse complement strand
GATCAATCATACTTCTTTTTGACATTTATCATCCTTTATTAAAAAGGAAAAATATCAAAAAATTTGGACTAGGCCTATTGTGCATGGCCGTAAGTGATTGAACTCAGTAAGTAACTGAAGAATTTAGATGCAATTGCCCTTAGGCTGGCACGGATATCGATATTCTCTTAGGACGAACTTCCGCCTTACAAGTAATTCAAAAGCTATCCAGTCAGATAAGAGAGCTCGTGTGCCAGCAGACATTATGCTGATGATGCGTTAATAGTATGTGTGAATTTTCTAGGATACTTTGCTTCTTTAAAAGTGGACTTAATAAAAAGTTTAACTCGGTTTTTTATTGTTGAGAATTAATGCAGAGTCAGCATAAGGTCTGCTGGCACAAAAAAAAGGGCCTTTGGTAAGGCCCTTTAGATTTTATTAGTTACACATTGATTCCATTGGAAAGTGAAGGTTTGCTCCGTTCTTTGCTTGGAGGTACATTGTTCTACCATCGATATTGTGAAACCAGATATCAGATTCGGCTCCGCTTCCTACAGTGAAGGTATCGAGGTCAACAGTGTAAGATGAAGGGACGACAATTTTGCTTCTCGTTTGTTTCTTGTAACCATCCATTACTCTTCCGTACTTCACAATATTCTTTAGAATCAATGACGGGTGTCCATTATTAAAAGGAGCGCCCCAAGTGTACATGAACTTTCCATAAGTATTCTTATTCGTTCGAAAAACGGCTATGCCCATTCTTTCGTTCTTCTTACTTTGAGTAAAGAGACTCTTTTGCGTAGAGTTGTAAGTGCTACGTGAAATCTTATGTGATTGCGTGCGAACATATCTTCCAGGATTAGTGATAAAGCTCTTGTGCATGAGTGAGTCGAACTCATCATAGATAACACTACAATCAAAGTTACCGGCGAAAACATTTTGAGTTAATAGTAAAAGAATAAAACTTAGCTTCTTCATTTCTCTCTCCTGGTGAATGAATTTAATATTTACTTATTTCTAACTTAAGCAATTGCTGTGCCAAAACTGAAGGGCGATGAATACTAGTCTTTTAAAAAAGGAGTTTCAGTTTGGCACTTCTGAGGTGGGGACATTATTACCTTTTAGGGTAAAGTGCACCTTTCACCGCATAAATAGAGGCTATTGATAATGCAGAGTGTTTTTTTTGGGAGAGAGAGTCATTGTAAAACGTTATGGTGCTCTTGAGAAACTAAGGCCGCTTAAGTAATATTCCAAAGTAAAGAGTGATAGGAGTTATAATGGCCGTAATTGATCAGTATCGAAATTTATTAACAGTGCTCACTGAGTTTGATGCTAGTCCGAGTCAAGTTGATGATCAGATTGCTAGATTAAAAGAATTCCTATTAGAAACGGTAAAGGTACAGAGGGGATTTGTTTCCGCAAATCTCCATATCTCAAGTGATCGCAATAAGATTATTAACTATTCTCAATGGCGAACTTCAGAGGACTATGAGGCTTTCCTTGTAGATGAAGAGCTGCAGGCCAAGGTGGGGGCCATTTTAAATAGTGAGCCGAAGATAACCCTTATGACAGTTGCTCTAGCAACTTAAAAAAGTACTAGCTTAATTTATCCACATAGTGGGTTTGAAAGAGATCAACCATTGTCAAAAAGAGAATACAAACTATCGGGCCGTAGAAAATTCCGGCCATTCCAAAAGTTCCCATCCCCGCAATAATATAGAAGAGCAGTAAGAGTGAATTCACTTTAATCTTAGAGCCCATAAACTTGGGCTTAAACCAATTTTCAACAACCAGAGCAATTACAGTCGTAAAGATAAAGAAGGTGATCCCGATTCCTACTTTTCCTGTAATGAGGAGATAGATTGAAGCGGGAATGGTTATGATTGAAATTCCCACAAGAGGAATAAACGCCAAGAGCACCATGATGGTCGACCATAGGAAGATAGAGCTAAAACCGGCAGCTGCCATAGCAGCTCCTGCGATGGCCCCTTGAATAAGACCTCCAAGACCATTGCAGACAAGAGTGACAAAGTTCATCTGCGAAAATTTTTCTAAAATGATCTGCTCTTGATCATTGGGAATGGGGCTTAGTTTGAAGATAAATTCTTTGAGCTTTTCACCTTCTACAAAGAGAGTGAATAAGGCCAATATCATGATCAAGAATTGGAATAAGAAATTAAAGGTATCAGAAATGAGAGCATTGACTGAGCCAATAAGTTTTCCAGAATAGCTCTGTGCTTTGACCAGTAGGTTTTGATAAATCTCCTTCAAATCAACTTCAATATCTAAAAGTCCTGCTGTATCGGCGATAAAGCTAGCGAGGACGCCTTCACCAAAGAAGAAGTCTTGAACTTGAGCAAGGGAGAGGCCTTCTTTAATATTTGCATAGAGAGTCACTCCCTCTCTTGAAACTTGATAGATGATATAGATAAGAGGAATCACAAGTAAGAGTATGATCAGAGAAGTCGTTAGGGTTGCAGCGAGCTCTTTAGAGAGTTCAAAGCGGTTCTTAATTCTTAAATGAAGGGGATAGAAGGATGCCGCAGTAATCGCCGCAAAGGCCAGGGCATGAAAGAGCCCTTGAAACATATAGAAATTGACTAAGATAACAAAACCAAAGAAGAGAAGGAAAATACGAATACCGAATTTGGAATTAGTCATGAACTGCTCAACCTTTATGGAACTAGATAAGTGGCCAAGTCTTACCTTGGCCCCAAATTATCCTAAAGATCTTTGATCTGGTCAACTAAGTTAGCGTCATCAATAAAGGGACTTCTAAAGGTAGAGCTTACAAGTAGCAACTCTTGAATGGTGATTTACAAATACATTCTTTTAGTACTTTTTAAGTGACTAAAAAGAAGCATTAAGAAGGGGAAGTACATTTATTGGTCCGCTTTTATTAATATTGATGAGACCAATTTGAATACCAACGAGTTTTTCAGCATAATTGATGAATCCAAGCTGAATACCCTTTACAGACTTTGCATAGTTGAAGAAGCCTGCTTGAATGCCTGTGATTGTTTCTGCATTATTACCAGCAGCAAACTGTATTCCGTGAACAATCTTAGAATAATTCATTAGGGCCCCAATCTGAAAACCAACAATATGTTGTCCATGGTTATAAAGGCCCCATTGCACCCCTATAACCTTATTAGATCCGAGGTTTAAAAATCCTGCTTGTACGCCATAAACTCTCGTTTCTCCTCCACTATAATTGACGAAAGAAAATTGAGCTCCATAAACACGTAATGCTCCTAAGTTTAAATTGGCCACCGCTGAAATTTGGGCACCAATAACGTTAGCGCTACCTCTTGTAATATTACAGGCTGCGTTGAATGCGATTCCAGTAAACTTTTCTGATCCAGCACAAAAACCAAGGTCGATACCAGTCATTTCTTTATTATCTATTGCACCAAAGTTTAATCTGAGTCCTGTAACTGATCCTGAGGGACCGGGGAGCTGGGTCGCCTCAACTCCTCCAATGCCAATCCCTACAATTGCGGCATATGATTTAGGGGCCATAATTAAAGTTAAAATAATTGGTATGATGGTCTTTCTAAATATCAAGAGACGTCCTTTTTTCTAAATTAATATTTATTATAAACAAATTTAAATAAAAATCTATCTTGATACTATTTAAAATGAATTGAGTAGGGGCAAAGGGAAGTTGCCCCT
>CALHBL010000362.1 GCA_937930825.1 uncultured Bacteriovoracaceae bacterium | reverse complement strand
CCCTCTCGCCGATGACTTTCCCCAACTTGGGGCCAACGTCTGGGATGAGCATTACAAACTCATCCCCACCATAACGATAGATAAGATCAGACTCTCGTAATGTTTTCTTCAAGAGTTCCCCCATTTGTGAGAGAAGCTCTGTACCTACAAGGTGCCCATGCCCATCATTTACACTCTTGAAATGGTCAATATCAATAAAGAGGACGGTGAAATCTTCTCCTACTTTTTTCTGGCGCTCTATAGCAACGTCAATATCTTTAAGAAGTTTTCTCTGATTATAGAGTCCAGTTACATCATCTATGTGAATGAGGTCTTCGACTCTCTTAAGTTCCTCTAGCCTATTCCAACTGCTGCTAATATTTTTAGTAAAATTAATAAAGAGAGAAATCACTTCTTCATCTATCGCTTCAATTCTTTCAAAAAGGCAGTAGAAGCTCTGATTCTTAAAGCTACCCATTGAGAAATAAATAAAATCCTTGTCGTCTATAGTCTCTGCTACCCATTGACCCTTTTTTCGCTCTTCCTGTCCTTCTTTAAAAACTCTACTCAATATTTTATCTATTGTTGATTTTTCGTAATCTCTGCCATAGGCACGCTTATTCCAGCCAATCCTAATAACTTCAGCTGGATCTTTATCTTGAAGAACAAACTGCCCAATCGGACAGGAGAAAATAAGCATAGAACCAGTTCCAAAGCACTTCTTTAAAAAGCGTTCAATCTGGCCATAGGTTACTTTCTTACCTTGCAAGAAGTTAAAATTGGCCATCATTCTTGCCAACTCTATACTTTGCCTAAATGTTGCTTCGCTATTCACTTACTTCTATTTCCTTTGGTCTCTTTCCAATCCATATCATCCTCCAAGACCTCAATTGAGCCCCGCAGTGTTTTCATGATTCGCTCTAATCTTTCTTCAACTCTCGACTTATCATCTCTAGACTTCTGTTCACGGATAACAACATTTTCCATATTAAACTCTAACTGATCTATTTTTCTTTTTAAGTCGAGTATTTTCTTATCACGAGACTGCACTTGTCCTTCAGAATCCATCTTTACGAGTTCTAACTGGCTTTCAAGCTCTTTTTCTCGCTGCTTAATTTGATTAAAATCGATTCGAACCTTTTGCTGAAGTCTATCAAATTCTTTTTGAAGAGTACGTGCTTTTTCCTCAGCAAAGAGTTTCTTTTCATCTGCCAAACGCAATCGATACTTCATTTCATCACTTTCTTTACTATGCCTCTTCTTTAATATCGAAATTTCTATTTTTGCTTCATCAAGCTCTGCCTTAAGCCCTAGATTATCTTGATTTGTTAATTTACTGTCCCGATTAAGATCTGTTATATCCTTAAGGAGATCCTCTCTCTCTTCTCTAAGTTGACGAATAGTGGCCTGAAGCCTAACTGCTTCAGACTCATTAAAAGAAGGAGGGATTCTATCTTCTTGGGCCGTTATGGCAAGAAAACCCTCTTCTGGCGCTTCCTTGACTGCAGAGGCAACCGCTATATCCTCTATAACTTCTTCATCTTCTTCAGGCTCTTCAAATAACTCATCACTTTCAACAGTATCAAACTCGCTAGGGTCAAGCTCAGAATCAGCTAATGACTCTTCAACATCGAAGTCATTAATGGCCGAGTCATCAATCTCTTCTGGGTAGTCATACTGACCTTCGTCCTCATTTAAGTTGAAATCTGTAGTCATCTCATCATCACTATCAGCACTGGCCAGAATATCTTCTTCTTCATCATTATCAGCACTGGCCAGAAAATCTTCTTCTTCATCATTATCATTACTGGCCAGAATATCTTCACCTTCTTCAGGTATTTCCATGGCCACGTTTAGATCTTCATCATTCGTATCACCACCAAAATCTAGGCCATCTGAATCAAGGTCATCTTCCTCTTCAAGTTCACTAGCAACAGGCCCTCCCTCTTCACTCTCTTCAGCTATACTGTCAATAGAGAAATCAAGGCTTCCCGACTTTTCATCTTCGGCCAGGAGAACGGCATCGTCTCCTAGGTCAAACTCTCCTGTAGTGCTGTCATCGATACCTGCTTGAAGTTCACTTACGCCTTCACCTTCACCTTCACCTTCACCTTCCTCAGGGCCGAGGTTAAAGTCGATTTCCCCTTCTTCTTCAAGCTCATCTTCTAGGAGCGAGAGATCATCACTATTATTAGAAAACGAAAGCGCACCGTCTTCTTGATCACCCAACACTTCGTCATCATCAAACTCTAGTGCCTCAGCATTGTCTTCGGTATCACCCATGTCTAAATTAATATCATCATCTTCAACTGCACCCATAGATAATTCCTCATCACTAACATCTTCTAAGCCATTTAGCTCTTCCCTACTCGGTAGAGCTATATCTCCTGTTTCTTCTGAAAACTCCGAAAGCTCTTCCTGAGAAGGAAGCTGTCTATTTGCTGTTAACTCATCTAATTCATCAGAGAAATCCCCTGCTAAACCTTCTTCAGGTACTGCAGGCCCTGAGAAGTCGAGAAGTTCTTCATCTAGATTTACTTCCTCTCCTAAACCGAGATCTTCCAATTCGCTATTTTCATCATCAGCGCTGCCTGCTCGAAGATCGTCATTGTCACTTCCCTCTAAGTCAACTTCATCACCACTTAAGTCAAGCTCATCACCGCCTAAGTCAACTTCATCACCACTTAAGTCAAGCTCATCACCACCTAAGTCTACTTCATCACCACCTAAGTCCAGCTCATCATCGCCTAAGTCAAGCTCATCACCACCTAAGTCAAGCTCATCACCACCTAAGTCAAGCTCATCACCACCTAAGTCAAGCTCATCACCACCTAAGTCTACTTCATCATCTTCAAAACTCAGATCTAACGAAGGACCTTCATCTGACACGCCCATCGAAGAAGATGATCCCCCTCCCCTCAGGTCTAGAGATTCAGGACCTTCCTCACTTCTCTCATCTTGTGAAAAA
>CALHBL010000361.1 GCA_937930825.1 uncultured Bacteriovoracaceae bacterium | reverse complement strand
AAGGAGATTTCTGAAGGTATCAATGGACTCACTGGAAGCAGGAAGACTCCTAGCATTGTTGATTCCAACCAATTATCCAAGCTCCACTGGGATGGAAAAGTCAGCTCATTGCAGACACAGGTGCTTCACCCCCTCTTCAATCCAGTAGAGATGGGCGTAGAAAGCACAAGTCATGTCCTAGCTAAGCTAAATAAGCTCGGTGCTAATAATGACATAAGAATAAAGTATAATAACGCTTATCCTACAGAATCAGACTCAGAATCAGATTTTAATCTAACGAATATATCTGAATCTTTAGCCTATTATGTAAGTTCTTTAACCTCTGATACTGATGGTGATCAAGACCCCATCATGATGAGATCCTTAGATGATGGGCAAGTTGAAAGAGGGCGTATACTCTTTAAAGGTAAGGCGAATTGTGTTGCCTGCCACAACGGTGACAAGCTTACCGATGGGCTCTTCCATGATATTGGTCTAGCAAATGATTCAGATTTAGTTGAAAGAGGACAGGCCGGCATCTCTGGTTCCTCGTCAAATACAGTTAGAATGAAGACTCCTTCACTTATCAATGTTTCTAAACGAAAGAACTTCTTTCACAATGGCTCTAGAGAGAATTTAAATCAGGTGCTTGACTTCTATAATGAGGGCGGAGACCAAGTTGACCCAGAACGAGAGATTGACTCCAAAATTAAGCCGTTAGGTTTAACTGAAAATGAAAAAAAGGCGATTATTAAATATCTAGAGGACTTAGACAGGAATGTAAATAATATAGGTCCATAAAATATTATTGATTATGGTGACCCACTTCTTTATTGGGCCACCTTTACTTTGATCATATTCCTACAAGTGAATAATTTAGTTTTATTTTACCGACCTCAGACCAAAACTAGACTTAGTGTCTAGATCTGGTCCCCTAGTGCTTAATCCAATAAAGACTCATCTAGAGCTGCAACTAGAATCTCTGTCGCGACCTCTAGGCTTTTATAAGCTGTATCGATATTTTCAGCGCTTACAGCGACATTATTACAGTTTCTTGATGCTAGTTTTGCACCATTAATATATTTAGAAAAATTAACTTCAAAGGTTTGACCATCAAAATCAGTTACTTCAACCTTTGCAAGCGCATCTTGTGCAAGCTCCAATGAGATTGAACCCATCATCATATTAGCACCAACCACTGATTTAATATCTGCACAATTCCTTGCTCTTAAATTTCTTTTCGCAGAAAAAGCAAATGCCCCAAGCCGGCCAAATACACTTCGGTTATCTCTAACCTCTTCTACTACTTCGTCTATACTTTCGAGTTGAGTATCAAGAACAATCTTAAGCGTAGTTAAGCTGGCCCTATCTTCTGCACTAAGGTCTGCAGCGAATGAATTGATTGAAGAAATTAATGCTAATCCTACTAATATTCTTTTTTATGGTTATTGCTCCGTTAAATTAAGAGTTAATACTCTACTTATGTTAAAGATTTCTATAAGGTTTTATACCCTATTTTTTGAAGGCCCTTGTATATTTTATAAAATCTACATGACTAAGTCGTAAATGCGACAGCGTAGTCAAGTTCAATTAAATTAAATTAAATTAAATTAATGAAATAGAGCAAAATCCTTATTTCTAAGCTAAAAATAAAAATTGACCTATGACAAGAAAGGCACAAAAAGTATAACTTAATGAAAACCAGTTAAGGAATTTTGACGAATCCCTACATATACCGCTTCTGGAAAGGAATTCAAACAGCACGCCTAAAGGCGCGTAGTTTGAGACTTAGTACCATTCGGGTTTACACGTCTTTAGGTGAGTTTTCAATGCTTGAAAACTCAAACTGGAGGACTATATAATCGTCAAGGAGAATATGTATTTGACAACTCTAAGGTCACACCTAATTTTTACGGTGCGCGCTCTCAAGTTAGAGATAAATTATTGGTCTATTAATAGCGGGTAATTTCTACTTCACTATCAAAGGATAGGAATACGCCACTTCTTATTTTTGTCTTTTGTGAAATTTCAACTTTTCTTAATTCATTACGACCAAAAGCCGATTTACCGATACTTGTTACTGAATGAGGAATAGCGACTTGTGCTAATTTATTCTTATAAAAGGCCCAGTCTCCAATAGTCACAACAGAATTATGAATTGTAACTTTCGTTAATTCATTACGGCCAAAGGCCCAGTGACTAATACTGGTAACGGATGAGGGAATGGCGACTTCTACCAATTTATTACTGGCAAATGCCCACTCTCCAATACTGGTAACTGAATCACCAAGAGCAGCTTCTTTTATTTTATTTTCGAAAAAGGCCAAATCACCAATGCTAGTGACAGAGGCAGGAATAGTGATTTCTGTTAATTGATTACTTGCAAATGCCTGACGGCCTATACTTACAACCGAGTCCCCCATAGTGACCTTGGTTAAATTACCTTTAAAGAAGGCATTATCACTAATACTCGTGATATTGCTTGGAATAACAAGCTCTGTTTCGGTACAACTGGTCTTGTCTTTAAGGCCTCTTAGGTCAGTTCCTCTAATAACGAGATCACATGCACTAGAGCTGTTGTCATTTACAACTGGTTCTGGAGTAACAACCGGTTCAGGAGTGGCGACAGGTTCTGTATTAACAACAGGCTTATCATCATTCTCGGCAGTGGCAACAGGTTCCGGTTTAACTTCTCTGGGCTGAACTGGGGCAGGTCTATCTACTTCACCAGAGTCATCGTTACAGGCGGTAGCACCAAGTAAAGTGAGGGTTAAAATACTTAGCCTTAATAGACCTAGAGATGACTTCATATTCACTTCCTTGATTGTAAGAGCAATTAATACTTAGAGTTGGCCCTAAATTTGGGTCTCAATTCTTCAACTTCTTGA
Organism: uncultured Bacteriovoracaceae bacterium; assembly: GCA_937930825.1. GTDB lineage: Bacteria > Bdellovibrionota > Bacteriovoracia > Bacteriovoracales > Bacteriovoracaceae. Next base: position 1,100 of record CALHBL010000361.1, on the reverse strand, counting down.
GCCTAAGCCTTGTGAAGTTCGACATGTATATCAGCTTCTCTTTCCCTTATCAAATCAGTTAATTTTGAAAAGAGGAAGCTCAAATTTAGGAAGCTCGAATTATGGAGTTTAGAGGGAAATCGAGGACGCGCAACGCAATGCGTCTGTAAAAATTTCTCTGCTTGATCTCTTTAATTTTGGAAAATAATCAAAAATGACGGGGGTTAACGAATCAATAAAATCAATTCTTCTCTAATAATACTCTGACCTAATCATGACCTCTATTAATAGTTTTAAAGCTTAAAATAAGACCTATAAATAACTCAACCTTGGAAGAACAATGATTGAACGCCTCCATAGTTATGTCAAAACTCTTATCTTAAAATCTAAATTTAATGATCTTCATTACTTTAATTCTCTTGAATACAGAGTTTCTAACTTGAATGAAATTAAGTACTGCCCTTTAAAAGAAATTACTAGAAATTATAGTTAGCTTATTCTAAATAGGTTTGGATGTGTGTGCGTGAGGTTTCGGTATCAGTGGCCCCGCGGCAAGGAAAACTCTTGGTTGTTTTAACGACGAGGCCTTGAAGATCCCCACTTACTGACTGATTGGTAAGAACTTCCAAAGTCACAATACTATTAACAAGTAAGGGGCCATTTTCTCTATTCACAGAGCCAGTCTTAATCTGCACATTATCATAGACTCCACTTAAGAGAAGGTACTCTGAAATACCATCCGCATTTTCATAGACATTAAGAGGTGTCTCACCTTTAAGAACCTGAGAACAAAAGTGGGTTAACTGACCATTAGTATCAGTCTCAACCTCTCTTGAATATGAACCTTGATAAGATGATTCAAAACTCAGAGGTCCACTAATGAGGAGCTGGGAGAGCTTTGCTCCAATAAGCTCATCGACTTCAGCAGTAGAGCTCATACAACTCTTAGTCTTTAAATTAAAATTAAAATCTCTACCTAAGAGTTCTGCACTAAATTTTGTGCGCTTTGATCTAAAGGCATAGCATACCCTTAAGGCAATACTCATTTCTGTATCATTGAGAGGGCGTCCTCCACTTAGGACCGCTTGGCCGAAAGAGAAGTTTTCTTGACTGTCTTTATA
>CALHBL010000360.1 GCA_937930825.1 uncultured Bacteriovoracaceae bacterium | reverse complement strand
ACATCTTGGGCATGTACCTGTAACAAAGCGATCAGGTAGAAACATGGCATACTCTGGGTCATACCACTGATCGCTAGTTTTCTTTGTAAGTCTGCCATTATGATTGAGCTCTCTTAAGAATTCTTGGCAGAGTATCTTATGCTCTTCATAGTTCTCTGGCCGCGAAGTTCCGGTGTAGGTATCAAGGCTGATGCTATAATTATCCATGGTCGCTTTTTGAGTAGCATGGACTTTGGCGATGAAGTCTTCAGTACTAATACCTTGCTTCTTAGCTGCAACTTCAGAGTTTGATCCGTGGTCATCTGTTCCGCACACAAAGAGGACATTCTCTTTGCCAATCATCATGCGCATAAAGCGGGCATAGATATCTGCTGGGACATGAGCACCGGCCAAGTGACCAATATGAACGGGGCCATTGGCGTAGGGCATGCCTGCGGTGATAACAGCTGTTTTAGGCTTCTTCATTCGACTTGTTATAAGGTTCAGCTTTTCTTTGATATTTTCTACGGCAGTTGACATGTGGTTTCCTAGAATGACTCTGTGTGAGCTGGCATTATATACCGCTACTGGAAAGGAATTCAAGTAGCTCGCCTAACGGCGAGTAACTTGGAGCTTAGTACCATTCGGGTATACAAGTCTTTAGGTGAGTTTTCAATACTTGAAAACTCTAGAGAGTTTTAATAAAGTGGGTGAGGAGTTCTTCAGAGGCCTTTCTGCTTCTCCTCTTCCATTTGCCGATTCCCCGCTTATATTTCTTAATCTTTCTAGTATCCTCGCCAAGATCGATTACTCTACGCTTTTCTAAGTTGCTTAGGCTAAAGACAAAGGCATACCTCTTGCCACTACTTGAAAAGAGAACTCCAGTCATATTGGAGATATAATCCAGTGAGCCTGTCTTGGCCCAGACCCTGTAAGCGGTTTCGGGTTTGCGCAGGCGCTTCCTCATCCAACCACTTGCACCGCTGATGGAGAGCATGCTCATGAACCCACGACCAAGGCCAGGTTTAAGGGCATATTCACTTAAGAAGGCGGTGAAGCAGCTTGGTCTAACTAGGTTCTCGATTGTCAGGCCTGAGCCATTGACGAGTTGAGGGGTGCACTTAGGTATTTTCTTATTCAGCCAATTGCTTAGTTTTAAAGCTCCTCTTGCTATGCTCTTCTCTTTGGTGGCGGTGAGCATGATTTGTTCGGCAAAGAGGTTATTGGAAAATTCAAGAGTGAGGGCCAAGAGACGCGAGAGCGGCTGGGCAAGATCTTCGGCCATGAGAAAGGCCTCGGGAGATGTTTTGTGAGGCCTTGGGGTTGGAAGATTAATTCCCCATAGTTCAGCAAGGGACTTGAAACTATTGGCGGTTCTCTTTGATGGCTTTCTAACTGGAATATCTTCATATTGGCGGTAGCGCTCTTTATTACTAACTGACCAAGTTTCGCCAGTAGCATTTTCTGAGAATTCAAACCTCTTTCCATTGAGAAACTTTCTAGATTCTTTTTGAATAAAGAAGTGACCTGTAGAAGGTATGGCCTGAAAGATGGCCTTCTTTGTTTGGCGAGCATCCTTATAGAGGGTGGTTCGATTATATTCTAAGTTAAGGGCCGAAATTCCTGGGTTATAGGTTTGATCACCGTTACCAAAATCAGAGAGCATTTGTATTGAAGGAAGAGCAGTGTCGTCATAGTAGAAATTTCCTTTTAGGCTTTTAAGACCAAATGAGCGCAACTCTAGAACCAGATCCATTAAACGGGCCATGGATAGGGAAGGATCTCCAGAGCCCTTAAGGTAGATATCACCATGGAAATCCCCATTCTTCTTATTGAGTTTTCCCTTGGCAAGTACCTGAGTCTTGTAACGAAAGTCTGGGCCTAGGTGCTTGAAGGCATAAACGGCCGTAAAGACCTTTGTTAGGCTGGCAGGGATAAAGGGAGAGTCCTCTTGGTGGCCTGCGGTTATCTTTGGATTATCTAAGTCTTGAAAGTGGAATCTGAGTTGATCATTTTCAAAGTGATAACTCTTTAAGATTTTACTTATTACCGGTGATAAAGGAGCAGGCTTTTCTTCTTTTGAGAGTATTAGAGGTTGGGCCAATACTGGAGTAAAGAGGCAAGTGAAGAGAGCAATGATATTTAAAGCAGCGTTCATTATTATTCCTTAAAAGCTTATGAGCAATCTATGGTCTCAGGAAATTCGCTTTATGGAAACTTTCAAGGAGCATACTTTTCTTATTGCTGTATAGCATAACTCACTTTAGAATTTAGCTTATGATAATACCCACTAGAAAACTACGATTGTTTATACCTCTTTTCATCTTCGCCCTCATCATTTGCACTGGTCGTAGCTCTTATGCACAGACTTATAATTGTGTGTTGAATAAAGATGCCACCAAGAAGAAAATGAATTCAAACGAGATCGGTAAAGTCCTTAAGAAGTTCTCCTATGATAGTACTAAAGATGTGGGTAAGAGTATTAAGTTTGAGCCCTATAAGCTCATCATGTGGAAGAAAGATAAGAATGTGAATATCAAATTTATAGGTGGTTTATTTGTGAAGCCACTTTCTATTCAATTTGGAATTGCACAAAAAGTCATTCGCTTCAACTATGGCGGTCAGTTAGACTTTGAGTGTGTGAAAGATGGACTTGGCAAGACTTCTGAAGCTTTAAAAGTGACAGCAGATAAAGATCTAGAGCCTTTTGCTGAAAAGGTTCTTGTTCAGGTGAAGAAGCCGATGACTTTTCGTTATATTCAATCAGAAGAAACCCAGAAAATGAGAACTGTCTTCTTTCAAAATGGTAAACTCTTTACCGCCTCAAATAGGATGGAGAAGAAGCTGCCTTGGTGCCTTTTAAGGATTCAGCTCAAAAGAGATGAAGATACAACTATTTTAAAAGGCGATGAATTTACGCCCATTGGTTTTCAAAAGCAGGAAAATAGCGCTTACTTCACAACTTATAGCTACTCATTCGTAGACTTTGGTGCGGGAAAGAAGCAAGGGGAAAAGCTACTTTATAACCCCTTCATGATGGCCTGTAATGT
>CALHBL010000359.1 GCA_937930825.1 uncultured Bacteriovoracaceae bacterium | reverse complement strand
CGGAGTAAAGTCCACACCTACTTTCTTTGTTAACGGAAAAATGGTTAATGGAGCTCAGCCTTTAGAAGTTTTTTCAGAGCTGATCGATGAAGAAATGGCCAAATAATCGTAATTAGGAAATTTGTTAGAGTAGAAAAGGGGCAACTATTGCTCCTTTTTTTATGGCCGGAAATAATTGCTAGGTAGCGTCATATTATCGCCAATTATGTATACTACTAGAGTGAAGTAAACGCTAGGAAGGCGTAAGGATCTATGGACGTTAAGGACTACACTCAACAATTGGCCAAAACAAGAAATCGCTTTAATGAGGTATCTCAAGAGCAAAGGGATAACTACGAGAAGAACCTTGAAGGACTTGATAAGAACCATAAAAGCCGAGAAAAATCGCAAAGAGAAGTCTATGAAAGGCAAAAGCTTGATTTAGAAGAGAATTCTGCCAAAAACTTAGAACGTTATGACAAGAATCTTAAGAAGGTCTTAAAAGAGAAGACGGAAAAGTATAACAAAGAAATGGGGATTAAGACTAAGCAGTTTAATCAAGATCGCACAAAGCAAATGAATGACTATAAGCATAAGTTGTCCTCAATCAGTAACTCTTTTGACACTGCAGTTATGGAAAAAGAAAAGCTTCATAAAGCACTTAAAGAAAATATGGCCGAGCGCTATGAAGATGGTCTCTCAGAAAGAGAGAGAGGTTTCAATGATGCCCTTTCTCGAACTCAAAGGGCCAGCGAAGATACTATAAATAAATATAGAGATGAGAAGAGAAGAGAAAGAAATGACATGCTTTCAGAGCACCTCAATGAGAAGAAGCAATTGGTTCAAGATGCTAATTTATCACGCAATAAGAATAGTTCCCGCCATCAACTCGAGATGGAAATACTTAGGGAGAATGCTAGGCAAAATGAACTGACCCTTACTAATAATTTTCAAAACTCCAGCGCAGCACTAAGGGCCAATAAGAATCAGCAGAATGAAGACCAGCGAAAAGTATTTGAGGGATTAACTAAGCAAATTCATGAAAGAAATGCTGAAGAATTAAGGAAGGCCCATACTCAAAGTAAGGCCGATAAGAGGCTTCTTGAGAAGAACTTTGCCCTTGATAAGATTGAATCAGATAGGAAGACTAATAAACTCCTCAGCGAAGGAGCAGGCGAGCGAGTAGAGAACTCAAAAAAAGAAATTGTTGGTCGTTATGAAAATAGACTGGAAAATCTTAAAGATACAATGAAAGAGCAGAATAATATTAACACTTTAAAGAGTGAAAAGATTGCAACTGATTATGCTGATTTAAGTAAGACAACAGAAGCTATGCATAATAGTGATCTTGATAAGACTAAGACTGAAATGCGTAACCTCAGAAGTGAAGTTATTGGCGGTATGAAAGAGAGATTTGAAAAAAGCCAAGAAGCCTCAGCTAAGAAGTATAAGAAATCCGAACTTGCTAGGGAAGGAGAGCAAGTGACGGCCAAAAAGAAGCTGACTCAATCCCTTTCAAGACAGAGAGTCGAATTTGGTAGAACGATCAATAAGATTAATGTTGCAAACGAAGAAGCAATGAATGAAGTTCAAAGTGAAGTTGCTAAAGAGCAAACTAAGTTCTACGAAAAGACAAAGCGTGATGTTCACAATTCTATGGAAGATCTAAAGCTTGATATGAGTACTGCTCATGCTCGAAAAGAGCATAGCCTCACTCAGCAAATTCTCTCGAAAGAACAAGAAAATAGTAGAATTATTGACAGGTATGAAAATAAGATTTCCAGACTTAAGGCCAAATCTGCTAAAGAGATGGAAGAATTAAAAATTATAGAAAATGAAAGAAGTGCAGCAAATAGAAGGGCCCAGCAATTGGACATTGCAAAGAAGCAGCGAGAGTTTGAAAAAACACTTGGTGCTTTGAGGTCTGATTATGAAGAACGCCTAGATTCTTCTAAGATTCATGCAGACCTTCATGTTAGGAAGCTAACAGAGAGGTATGAGGGGCAATTGACCCGTCAAAAGATAGATTCAAGTAAAGAGCTTAAACGAAATATGGCCTTGATGAAGGCGAATTATAATAAGCTTGTTGATAAGAGCCAACTAGAGAAAGAAACTATGGTAAATCAATACGAATCCAAAATGAATAAGTTAAGAGAGGCCAACCGAATGGCAGTAGAAGTACAGGCCAAAAGGGCTAAACAAGCATAAGTTTTTCCTTTTGCATCTCCCACCAGATGAATTACCCTCAATAGTATAAAAAAATCAAATAAAGTTGAGGTTCTTATGAGTTTATCTTCCCCCAGAAGAGCAAAAATTGTTTCAACACTTGGTCCGTCTTCCGACTCGATAGAGGTTATAACTGAGCTTATAAAGGCCGGACTTAACGTTGCCAGGATTAATATGAGCCATGGCACCCACGAAGGTCATACTAAGGTTATCGCTAATATTAGAAAAGTATCTCGAGAGTTAGGGCAAGAGGTGGCCGTTCTGCTTGATTTACAAGGTCCAAAAATAAGAGTCGATAAATTAAGTAAGCCCCTAGAGCTTGAAAATGATCAAGAGTGGGTAATAGGAACAACCGATCAAATAAAAGACTATCCCGAATATGCAGACCGTTACATTCCAACCATATATGAGAATCTTGTTAAAGATTGCCATGATGGAGCTCGGATTTTATTTGATGATGGGCTGATCACTGCTGAAGCAGTTTCAAAAGATCGGGGAGTCTATAAAATAAAAGTTCTTGTGGGCGGAACTCTTAAAAGTAATAAAGGAATTAACCTTCCCGATTGCGATGTTTCTGCTCCTGCCTTTACTGTGAAGGATCGTGAAGATTTAATGTTTGGTCTTAAACAAGGCTGTGACTATATCGCTCTTTCTTTTGTGAGAACGAAAGAAGATGTTCTCGAGGTAAAACACATTCTTCACAGCTTGAAGAAGAATATACCGATAGTATCAAAAATAGAAAAACCTCAGGCGTTAGATAATATTCATGAGATATTGGAAGTTACAGATGTCATTATGGTTGCTAGGGGGGATATGGGTGTAGAGCTGGGTAATCACCTCGTTCCAGCAGCGCAGAAAGAACTTATTCGTCTTTGTAATCTGTATCGTAAGCCTGTCATAACCGCTACCCAGATGCTTGAATCCATGACGGGGAATCCAACTCCAACCAGGGCCGAGGCTTCAGATGTTGCTAATGCAATTTGGGATGGAACTGATGCAGTAATGCTTAGTGGAGAAACAGCAGCAGGAAAGTATCCTGTAGAGACAGTGCAAATGATGGATAAAATTATACTGGAAGCGGAAAAAACCCCTAAAGAAAGACCATTACTGAGAGATGTCGACCTCTCAAATGTAAACTCTTCCTTGATGGTAGCTGCTTCAATGATTGCAGAAAAGGTTAAGGCAAAGAGAATTCTCTCTGTAACTGAGTCTGGACAGTCTTGTTTAAGAATCTCTTCATTTAGACCTAAGACACGAGTCCTTGGTGTGACAAATAGTCTCCAAACAGTGCGAAGACTTTCTCTTTATTGGGGAGTATCTCCTTTTCATATTAGTGATTATGATGAAGATGATTTCGATTTTCAAAAAGATATTATAAATGCTGTAAAGAAAGAACTTAAACTTGTGAATGGAGATAATATTGTCATTACTCGTGGAGATGGAAGATTCTTTGCCAGAGGCTCATCTCATTCAGTTAAAGTAGAAATAATAAAAGATTCTCCAAATGTTCTTGGTGGCCAAAGTGTCCTTATAGAAGGGAGTGACTCTAAAAAGAAAATTCTACTCGATAGTTCTGTCTGCGCTTCTTGCCAAAATTGCATCAGTATATGCCCCCATGATATTTGGCAAACAAATGACGTTGGGTCCACAACGATTAACGCCAGTAAAGTGGGTGCTTGTACCATGGACTACGAATGCATAAGAGTTTGCCCTACTGGTGCCATCGAGATATTACCTCAAACATAGATTTTAAAGAGTAGGAGGAATAACGTTGTTATTCTCTAGTGAACTTCTATTAAAGTTGAAAGTAAGTGACTGGGGTTATACTGAAGAAGTTGAACCCCGCAGCTTTGATCAGTATAAGGACTGGGTAGATCAAGGGCATAGCGATCCTCTTAAATATCTTGAAGACCACCGCATGCAGGCCAGAGAGAGTCTAGATTCCGTTCTTCCTGGAGCTAAGAGTGCAGTGGTTTTTCTCTTTAATTATCATCCTGAGAAAATTAGACTTTCTCATTGGCTTAAAAAAATAAAGAGCCCCCTTAAAATGGCTTCTTATATATTTGGTTTTGAGGGGAGGGATTATCACGACGTGGTAAAAGAGCGTTTAGAAACTCTGGCAAAGAGTTTAAAAGAAGACTACCCTAATTTAAATTACCGAGTTTGTTTAGATATTCATCCAATTCTAGAAAGAGATCTTGCTCTGCGAGCGGGGCTAGGCTGGTTTGGTAAAAATTCGATGCTTATTTCTCGTGAGCATGGCTCTTTTACAATTATTGGAAGTTTGATTTTAGATGATTCCATTCCTGAAGGAAGAATGCGAACTGTCGATACTGATCATTGCGGTCAGTGCCGGGCCTGTATTGATGCTTGTCCTACCAGTGCAATATTGGAAGATAAGAGACAAATTGTGGCCTCCAAATGTATTTCTACTTTCACAATTGAATTATTTAAAGATGAAGTTAAGGCCCCTCGTGGAATGGAGAATGGTGGTGGCGAAATCTTCGGCTGTGACATCTGCCAAGATATTTGTCCATGGAATAAGAGACCTGAGAGATTGGGCCTAAGTGCTAGTGACGAAAAGTCATTTGCAGAAAAGAATAATTTAATCCTCTCTACTTTTTTGAACAGAGCGCCTTCAGAAACGATTGAAGAATTGAGTAAGCTTTCAAATGGTGCTTATAAGAGAATGTTTAAAGGGACACCTTTGGAGCGAACGGGAAGAGTAGGCATGCTTAAGAATCTAAAATTCTGGAGTTCATGAAAAGAAGCCCTGTCCTCTTAGGAATTTCTTAATATGAGGGGCCGCAGCTTCGGGCAGGTGATGAGCAAGCTTCTTCGGGATCTCTAAAATAACTTCATTACCTTGATCGGTCATTTGCTCTGCAAGTCTTTGCGTTCCATCCTTGCCGACGACCATGTCATCTTCTCCTGAGAGGAAGTAGAGTTTGGTATTATTAATCTGGAGGGCCTCCTTTTCTTCTTTTATCCAAGGAAAAACGATATCAGGAGCAAGGGCCGGGCTGACCAATTGCGCTCTTACCAGCAGGGTCGATTTATAGAAGGGGGTGTTGAAAATATGGGTTACACCTTCGGGAGGTAAGCCAAAGCCAACAGCGACAACGGTCCGTTTTTTTATACTTCTAAACTCTGCCAAAGTGGAGGCCTTAAGCGCTATTAAAGCTCCAAGGGAGTGGCCGCCAATGACTAAGTCATCGATTGGATTCTCTGGCATCAGCTCTTGAAGTTGGGTGAGGGCATTGAAGAACATCTTTGGAACATTCTGTTTAAAAGCATCAAAACTATCAACATCACAGAAAGTTCCTAGGAAATGACCAGGAAGGTCGAAGAGCACGCCGGGTACTCCTTCTTCTGCAATGCGTAGAGGCCAGTTGAAGATGCTGGCCTTATGACTGGTAAAGCCATGAGTGAAGAGAGCAGCACGGCCTTTCTTAAGTTTTTCTGCCGCAGGAATAAAGGCCAAAGCATTGGTGTATTTAATCTCATTAGAGTCTTGGAAGGCAATTTGAATTTTTTTGATTTGGATTGTCATGGCCTTTACGCTACCTGAAAGAGCTAATTAATTCGAGAATTAAATTGAC
>CALHBL010000358.1 GCA_937930825.1 uncultured Bacteriovoracaceae bacterium | reverse complement strand
CTTGCTCATATTGATCTTCACGAATCATTAGGCTAATACGTTTAAGTTGCTGTGACATGGTGGGTCCTCCTCTAGTTCTGGGACTATTCTACACAATAAGCATAGTTATACAAACTTATGCTTGCGTATGTATATGTATGTGCTAGTATGCTAAACAAGGAGATAAGTATGGTTATTGAAGTATTAAGTGAGAGAAGATTTGTAAGATCTAAAGAAGGGATGTTTCTCGGAGTTTTCTCAGGTCTTGGAAGAACCCTTGGGCTTGACCCCCTTGTCTTGAGGCTCTGTTGGTTATTCTCTGTCCTCCTCTTTGGTTCCGGGATATTGATTTACCTCTTTCTGGCACTTCTCATGCCTCATGAGCAAAGAATTGCGGACTTTGAAAAACCAAAACTCCTAGGTGTTTGCTCTAGGGTTGGGGAGCAATACGGACTAGAAATATCTATGGTGAGAATGCTCTTTGTGGCCGGATTCTTCTTTTCACTAGGATTTGTATCAGTTCTCTATTTAGGATTTTGGTTCTTCCTCCCTGAGAAGGTAGAGAGGATTTATTACAGAGGATAGCCAAGAAAGAATGCCTAATTGAAAATGAGTGAGAGCTTTAAGTTATTGAAAACTTGTTAAAGTGGGCTCAATTGACGAATTGCTTTAAAATTTCATTACGTTATACCGAATAGAGCAAGAGAAACCTCTTTTGGAGACAAAGTGAAAAAATTTTTTCTTCTAGGCCTATTTGTAATATTTGAAAGTATTTTTGGTGCTGCTAATAAAGTCGCGAAAGTTATTGTACTCAAGGGTGAAGTCCAAGAAATGAGTAGTGGAAAAAATCGAACTTTGAAAAAAGGGGACTGGGTTATTGAAGGGAGCACACTTCATAGTTCTGCAAGAAGTTTTGTTAAGCTACTCTTTATTGATAAGTCTCAAATGAATCTTGGTGCCAACTCAGAAATGGTAATTAAGGAATTTCCTAAAAATAAAGCAGGTATTATCAACCTTATTAGAGGAAAGGTGAGGGCAAAGGTCACAAAAGATTATATGCAAATTGATAAGTCTAACTCAAAGCTCTTTATTAAAACGAAGACTGCGGCGATGGGAGTTCGTGGAACCGATTTTCAAGTCTTTTATAACCCCTCCAATAAAGTGACTTCTCTCCTAACATTTGAGGGGGCCGTGGCCATGACTAAAATAAGTGAGCAATTTAGCGGAAGAAAAGTAAATCAGCAGAGCTTAGAGCGGCAGCTAAATGCCCCTAAGGCCGTTATGGTAAGGCAAGGGCAGTACTCAGGTTCTACGCCTGGTAAATCACGAGTCTCTGAACCTGTAAAAATATCTCCTACTCAGTTAGAGTCATTGCGAGGTTCGAATGAAAACTCTGCTGGAGGATCTGAAGAGAAGAGTTCTACCAAGAATACTAAGAAGGGCCGTTCTATGGTTCCTCCTGGCATAGACCCTAAGAAACTTTCACAAGTAAGCAACTCCTCAGTGGATGCTGCTTTAGGTTCCACTGTGGGTAAGGAAAGCTTTAAAAAAGTTAAGATGAAGACCCAGGACTATATTGCTAAAGCAAGGCAAGATGGACCTCCGCCGGAAGGCTTTGAAGATAAGAGAACTGGTGCTCATGCTCCCACTTCCGGTGGCTTTATTGACAGTAGAACAGGTTTATATATCCCACCTCCCGAAGGAAGCTCCTTTGACGCCAACAATGGTGTCTATATTCCAAGCCCAGAGGTTGGAAGCTTAGATAGTGAAACGGGTGCTTATATCGCTCCCGAAGGGCTTGCTCCCTCTGTTAAAGAAGGGAAGCTTGTCTTCGTAAGTAAAAGGTCTACCGGTCGTGGACCTGCAAGTGTAGGAAGCGAAGCAACTTTTACTCCTAAGAGCCTTAGTCAAGACACTAGCTCCAAGTCTAAAGGAGTGGATAGAGTGGATCATAGGGAGATTTTTCGGGAACGTCGGCATGAAATTGAAGGTAATAATAAAGATAGAAATGCGATTCTTCAAACCGGTAGAGCTAGAGTTAAATTCCGTATTAGCCGCTAGCTAACACTCTGTTATAATACACTAAGATTTAAATTTACTTAACAGGGATGTTGACCATTTCGCTTTTTTTAAAGGCCTTTCTTCTTAGCTTACTTGTTATAAGCTCGAGTTTTGCAACTGACCTCGAAGATTTCTACGTTTATTTCAAGACTGGTAAGTATCAAAAAGCTGTTGAAGCTCTACAGCTCATTAGGGGCACTAGAAGCTTTGAGTCTACTCGTAGTTATTTGATGGCCCTCTGCTTTAAAAATATGCAGCAGTACGACAAGGCCATTGCTTTTTTCAAGTTGGCGATCAGGGATGGTAACAGCTCTAAAGATCTTTTCTTTGAGTACGGGCAAACACTCTTTGCCGAAAACGATCTTGAAAAGGCGAAGAGGGCCTTTAATATTTCATTTAAGAAGGGTTATAAGAGTTCTTATTCTCTCTACTATATTTCATATATAAGTGAGCTTCTTGAAGACCATCCCAATACTAAGAAGAATTACATTCAATTGATTAAAGATAAGAATGCTGATGTCGGCTTAAGACAGTTTGCCTACTTCAAGCTCTCTCAATTCGTCTATGAACGTGTGAAAGGAAAATTCTATGTGCCTAGTTATATTGAAAGATTTGTAGCGCCCTTAATGATAAAGGGAATAGAGCTTGACCCAAGCTCTAGTACGGCATCAGACATGAGAGTTAAGTATGATGAAATACTTCTAAAGCATCAGATGCATCCCTTATTGATGATGAATGGGAGAATGCTTTCTCGTAAAGGCCTTTCTCTCTTTGTTACTCAGCAATATAAAGTGGATGATAATGTTACTCTTCAGTCTGATGCTCCAGCTCTTGCAAGTACAACTTCAAATGCATCCTCTTGGATAAGTAATACCGAAGTCTTCCTTTCGAGGAGATACCTTGGGGGAAGGCGCTTTATTATAACTCCGGAAGTTCGTTTAAACTATGTTCACTATGGTGAAAGCGAGAATATTGAAATTGCTCAAAATGATAGCTACTCACTAACTCCTGCTCTGAGGGGCTCCTACGAGTTTAGTTGGAATAAGAAAGTTGCGAGTCTACTCTTCGAAGCTGAATATGATTATACTGCAAGAGATAAGTACCAAGAAGGGAAGCGTAGTTTCTTTGGTCGCTCGACAACGTTTACAATTGGTTTACAGCGGGCGTTCTTTGATAATGGTGATACAACGATCAGATTGAAAAAAAGGGAATTATCTAGCTTTTCTGAGTCCATTTCTGGGCCAACAACATCTCTTTCTCTAGATCAGTTGTGGATTCGCAAGAACGGTCATATTCTTATTGGTCTTATTTCGATGGATTCATATCGCCCAAATTCTTCATTTAATGCTACTGATAGTTTCTTTCTAAGAGGAGATTATCTTATTCCTAGGCTACTCTTGGGAATTGACTTAAACCTGAGCACCTCTTTGACTATGTTAGACACTAAGGAGCAGTCTTCAACACGAGGTACTGAGAAGACGCTCGACCTTGGTCTTCGCTTAGTAAAACGAATAAATAACCGTATCCGTCTTGCAGGTTTTATGAATAAAATTAGTAATAATTCAGCTGATGAAGAAAACTTCAGCTATTCGAAGCAGACCTATGGACTGGAGTTTCGTTACAGTTGGTAGGTCTCCAACTTCACTCTAACTACCCGTAATTTCTGATAATAAGACTTCTTCATTAGAAAATCTCCCAAAAAGATAAAGTTATCATCATGAATAACCGACTGGTTTGATATAGTATTGAGGAGGAAGAGATGAAGAACATTTTTGTTATATTCTTAGTAATGGGTTTAGCTTCTTGTGCCACTAGCAAAGGAAGTCGTAAAAGTAGAGTTATAGCTTCTACTGCACCAAAGTGTACTCTAGCTAAGCATAAGAAAAAAAATTGGTTTCGAGTAGAAAAAGAGGGGAAGCCATTTTCTAAGTATTGGTATAGTGCCGGAAAAGCTCAAGAGAGGCTTAAGTCACATATTGGTAATGGTCATTGTGTAGAATAGTTTTTTTAAATCAGTTTAGAGTTCTCTCGAAGAGGTCGGAGTCAGTGCCGGCCTCTTCCTTTTCAGTAATGGCACAGACTTTTATTGATAAGTTGTATTCTTATAGAGTTTATTACATTCGTAGCTATAGAAAGCTCCATCGTATGGATTGGGATTTACTTCATTAGAGCACTCCGTAAACTTCTTATAAAGTCCATCTTCATGTCTCTCAAATCCTAGTGTTTTAGCAAGTTCTTTCTCAGATCGAATATGCATACCGGATTTGTCACCGGTTATATAGGCAACTGCCTTTAAGGGAGAGTTCTCATAAAAGGCCAGCTCAGCAATATTATTCGGGCTAATTGTTAAACGTCCAAGAATGCTATCCATCGGCCAGATGATAGGGCCATAAGAAAAAGCGATCATTTCAGTACAAGTAATAGTCTTTCCAGTCATAGCGTTAAAGTTAAAGTCATAGCTCTTACCTAGTTGGTCAGAAAGAAGCTCTAGAGTATAGAGCTGGTCTTCTTTACTTCTATTGGTGAGCTCTTCAACTCTCAAGATTGCCATTTCATCTAAGTTTGAAAAATCCTGGAGGCTATCGAAGACAAGACCTGTTCTTCTGACTTGAAAAATACTCTTACCCTTTTTTATATTCTCTTTGAAAGGCGCAATTTGTGGAGAGTCCCAAAGACCAAGCCTGATGAGTTGGTCTTGAGTTCCTAGGTATACTCCCACGTGACCCCAGTGACCAGGAATCGTTAGGTCAGTAAATTTATAGGCCTTCTTTTCCATTAAAAGATCAAAAGGCTTAAGAGTTGTTTCTAGCTTTTCTAAAAGAT
>CALHBL010000357.1 GCA_937930825.1 uncultured Bacteriovoracaceae bacterium | reverse complement strand
GAGCTCTATAAAATTGATCACGGCCGTCAAAAATCTAGACACCGCTTCTGGAGAGGAACTCAAGCAGCACGCCTAGCGGCGCGTACCTTGGGTCTTTATACCATCCGGGTATTCAAGCCTTTTAGTGAGTTTTCAATACTTGAAAACTCTTACTGGAGGGCCCTATACTCAGGTGTACAAAGTTTTGAGGTGCCTTACAGAGGGAATTTTAAGGAATGACAAAGAATTGACTTAAAGATGAAGCCCTCATGTCACTGAAATCTCGATTTTGGCACAAAATGGTCGATAGAGACTCAATAGTCCTAATGGCCCATCATTTTGAAATGTCTGAAAATTGGACGCTAGGAGTACAAGTCTCTATTGCTGCTCTCCTTAATAGTAAATAACTACTATAAAAGGAAAGATTTTCTTCTTAGAGATACAAGTGTCTGAAAATTCTATAATAAAAGGAAGTAGAAAAGGAATTTCAATGACTATGAAAGTAAATAAGGCATCAGTCGGGCTGCCTGCAGTCAAGGCCTACTGGAAGAAGCTATGGCAAAATGATGAGGCCAAGTTTAGGATTCGGACAAGTTTAAAAATGACGGCAATCCCCTTATTCTGCTTTGCTATCCTTTTTTGCTTTATGTGGGTCTTATTAAGCTTGAATATGATTTTCTTTAAGGCCAATGAATTAGTGAAAATTAAAGAGTTCGAGGAGCTATTTATTCACTTTATCTCTCAAGAGCTTTTGGAGTTAATTCCTTATGGAGCACTCTTATTGATATTTATTAATATGGCGGCGATCTATACTTCTGATATTCTCCTTAGGCCTTTTCGCTTAATTGGAGTTTATTGTGAATCCCGCGCTAATGGGGCAGAGGCTTCCTATAATCCAGACTTCTTTTCTGATTTAAATCTTCTGAGCCGCTTTAGTGAGTTCTTCTTCTCCTATATTGAAACAGCTGAGAAGAATAGGTCTTTGCAGAAGGTTGTAATCCCAAAGAAATACACAGGTATTCATGAACCGGTCTTTGAGACGACTTTCTTCATTCATTACTCTCTTTATATCCTTGCTTCTTTATTAGTCTTTTCAATAGGGCTTTATTATATGGCCAATGGACTCTATGAGAGTATTATCTCACTCGCTTCACAAACGCTCCCTAATAACCAAGCGATTAACTCATTCTTGAATGAAGAGAAGTCTGTAATTAGTTATATTATTAGAGTAGTACTGATTACATGTGGGATCTTATACATGGCCCTTGCTGCTCACCTCTACTATATGGTTTCATCGCCAGCTTTTGCCGTTTTTGCGACAATGAGAGG
Source organism: uncultured Bacteriovoracaceae bacterium (assembly GCA_937930825.1). Classification (GTDB taxonomy): domain Bacteria; phylum Bdellovibrionota; class Bacteriovoracia; order Bacteriovoracales; family Bacteriovoracaceae. The sequence goes on along the minus strand of CALHBL010000357.1, from coordinate 8,085 downwards.
CTTTTTGAAAGGAAATTATTCACAAAGAGTGCACCTTATTGGCTATTCATACTTAAGACCCCAGATGAGAAAATTAAATCGCTATCTTGATGTAATAGAGAGAGAATTAACTGATAATAAGGAAGCATCTAAAAAAACTGATAAATTAGAGAAGAAGGTCATTTAAATTTTAAATAAATGATCATGATATTTAAAATATTTATTAATAGTGAGAACTAAAGGAAATGAAATGATGAAACAGAAGAAGTTAGCTAGTACTTTGTTATTGATAGTTGCACTCTTTGCAACTTCTTGTGCTAACGACAAGAAAATTGCTGAGAGCGTAAAAAAAGCACTAAAAGAAGACCCAACAATTCTTCACGATGCAATAAAGGCTGACCCTGCTGGTTTTATGACAGCTGTTCAAACAGCAGCTCAAGAAGCCAAGGGAGCAATGCAGAAGCAAAGAGCAAATGCAGAAAAGAAAGAGTTTGAAGAAAGTTTTAAGAACCCTTTAAAGCCAGAAATTAGAAGTGATGAATCAGTTAGAGGAACTAAGGGCGGTCCAATCGTTCTTGTTGAGTACTCTGATTTTGAGTGCCCCTTTTGTACAAGAGGCTACGAGACTGTTAATGCCTTCATGAAGAAGTATGAAGGGAAAGTACAATTTATTTATAAGCATCTTCCTTTGAGCTTTCATAAGCAAGCGATGGTAGCATCGGCTTACTTTGAAGCAATTAGACTACAAGATGAGAAGAAGGCATTTGCATTTCATGATGTTATTTTTGCGAAGCAAAGTAAATTGAAAGCTGGAGAGAGCTTTCTTAAGGTTGAAGCAAAGAAACTTGGTGTGAATATGAGCAAATTGGCTTCAGATGTTAAATCTAAAAAGGTTATGGATAGAATCAGCGCCGATATGAAAGAAGCGGCGAAGTTTGGTATCCAGGGAACACCTGGCTTTGTTCTTAACGGAATCCCGATTAAAGGAGCTTACCCTGTAAGCCATTTTGATAAAATTATAGATGAGCTAAAGAAAAGAAAGATGCTAGATATATAGTTCTACAGGAGGAGTTTTCAAGCATTGAAAACTTACTAAAAGACTTGAATACTCGAGCGTTACTAAGGTTAAGTTACACGCCGTCAGGCGTGCTGCTTGAACTCCTTTTCGGGTAAATAAAATCATGACTATTCAAATAGTACAAAAGCCTCGCTCTTGCGAGGTTTTTATATGCTATAATTTTCTAATCTTAGATAGGAAGTTGTTATGTTTGATGGACTCTATTCAAATTTCTCTAATAAGCCACAAAGACATTCGCAGTGGTTGAATCAGAAATTAACTTTAGCTGCTCTTCTCAATGAAGAAAATGAAAAGCCTAATGACTCATCCTTATACCAAGGGCTAGTGAATGACCTAAAGGTTATCCTTGGAGCTAAGACGGCATTTGATGCCATAGAGTTAATTCAAGAAGTAGAGTCAAATCTAAATAAACTCCATAATAGGTTTGAAGATGACACATATCCCCGGCTTGATGATTTTCATAAGGATCTGTCCCAGATATTCCTTCAGAAATACTGGGAGATGAAAAGCAATCCTGCGAAAGGCTCGTCACAAGAGCAATGGCTGTTGCAAGCGATATTGATTGCAATAGAAGAAGAGATCTATATCTGGCAAGAAAAAATCAAAGAAGAGTAGTGCTTCGATCTTGAATGCCCCTATCAGTGGGTCTTTCAAAAAAAAATTTGTCAATTACAATAAAATAGATAACCATTTCCATATAGAATAATTAACTAACTATTAGGAGTTGGAATGAACAGAAAAGAGCTTATTGAATCTATCCTCAAAGACAAGAACCTTAACCACCTAACAAAGAAAGATGCTGATCAATTTGTTGCTACAATGCTTGAAGTAATTAAGAAAACAGTTAAAAAAGGTGATGATGTTTCTTTGATCGGCTTTGGATCTTTCTCTAAAACTCGTCGTGCTGCTCGTATGGGTGTAAATCCAGCTACTGGTGAGAAAATAAAAATTAAAGCAAAGACAGTTCCAAAATTTCGTCCAGGAAAAGCTTGGAAAGAAATGATGTAATTCCTCCCTTTGGGATTTACATGTAAAAGGGGGGCAGGCGTCCCCTTTTTTTATTTAGCAGTCACTTTTTTGACGATTTCAAAGAAAAATTTCAAAAAAAATCATTAAAACCAGGTAGAAAATTCCTTCCCCTATGATCAAGACTTGTTTCTAAGCCTAACGCGTGTATAATTTTTGACAGAGGGTATTCCACTTCGGAAAAAAAATCCTCTTTGCGACTATACCAGGAAGGTTATCAGATGGCAGAAGCCGGCGAGCAAATGGAAGTAAAGCCACCAGCAAATGAGGTGTCTTCCTCAGCTAAGAGTCCACTACTTACAATCCTTGTTATTTTGAACACCATTATGATGGGTGCAGTGGCCTTTTTTCAGTATCAAAGTCATTTAAAATTAGCAGCAACTCCAGATATTAGGGATGTCGTTAAGGCAGAGATGAAGAAACTTGGTGGAGATGAGACGGTTGAGGATGACGGTAGCGGTCAGGCCCAGGTGGACAATGGCATTCTCTTTAAATTAGATGGCTTCACCGCAAACCTCGCTCAAGGGGATGGGCCTAGGCGTTTCGTAAGGCTTAATACAGTGCTTAAATTCTCAAAGCAATCAAATGAAGAAGAGTTTAAAAGGCGTAAGGCCCAAATAAGAGACTCAATTATTACTACTTTGAATGCCAAGAGGCCTGAAGACCTTTTAAGTGTTGAAGGAAAGAATTTCTTAAAAGAGGAGATTAAAGCAGCTATTAACTCATTCTTGATTGATGGAAGCGTTATAGATGTATTTTATATAAGTTTTCAAATTAACTAGCTGGTATTTTGCCAATGACCGGTAAGCAGGAAGCTTACTCAGCGTGTTCCCAGGAGGGGGATTGTTATGGCCCAAGTTCTAAGCCAAGAAGAGGTTGATGCTCTTCTTAATGCAGTAAATGATGGTGATTCTGATGATATGCTCGGAGGTGGCGGAGATGACTTCGATACCGCCGATGATGTCGATGATAATATACAAACCTATGATTTAACGAATCAGGATAGAGTTATTCGTGGGCGAATGCCCATCCTTGAAATTATTTATGAGCGTTTTATCCGCTCTTTTAGAGTTTCTCTATCAAACTCCCTTAGAAAAATCTCTACTATTTCTATGATCTCAACAGACCTTCTAAAGTTTGGTGAATTTGTAAATACTCTGCCTATTCCTTCTTGTATGTGCATCATGCGCTATAACGAGTTGAGAGGGCCTGCTCTACTGGTCTTCGAGTCTAAACTCGCTTATGCCATTATCGACTCTTATTTTGGTGGGACAGATCGTCCTTTTACTAAGATAGAAGGAAAAGAATTTACCATGATTGAGCTGTCCTTCATGAAGAAGGTGATGGACATGGCCATTAATGACCTTGAAGAAGCTTGGGCCCCTGTTCACCGTATTGATGCTCAATACTTAAGAACAGAGATTAACCCACAGTTTGTTGGCGTTGTTCCTCCTTCTGACGTGATCATTGCAACAACTCTTGAAGTAGAGTTTGAGTCGGCTTCTGGAACCATCATGATTGTTGTTCCCTACTCAACCATTGAGCCCATAAAGCAAAAATTAAGTTCTAGTTTTCAAACAGATAATGATATGGCCGACTCCATTTGGACTCACGCGATGAATGATCACATTATGGACGCAGAAACAGAAATCATCGTTAAGCTCGGTGAAGCAGGTATGACTGTAGGAGACCTTGTGACTCTTGAAACGGGAGACATTATCCCCTTGAATCAAGAGGCATCAGGTGAAGTGACTCTTGCTGTTGAGGGCGTTGAGAAAATGAAGTGTTTGATTGGCGTTCACAAGGGCAATAGAGCAGTACAGGTAACTAAGGTCGATAAGAAAAAAATATTGTTAAGTAATCCTTCTGGAGAATAGTAATGGAAAATGAAGCAGAAAATAATGAAAATGCCTTAAAGGCAATTGATCCAAGCGATATGCAAGATATTGCAAGCTTAGCAGATGGTATTCAAGCGGGTGATGACGCCCTCAATAAGCTCAAAGTACAGAACTTAGACTTTATTTTGGATATACCGTTAAAGGTGACAGTTGAGTTAGGAAGAACCTCTGTTGTTATTAAAGATCTCCTGCAATTGGGCCAAGGTTCAGTTCTTGAACTCGATAAATTGGCCGGTGAGCCCCTTGAAATACTGGTGAATGGAAAGCTTGTGGCAAAGGGGGAAGTTGTTGTTGTTAATGAGAAATTTGGAATTAGGTTAACTGATATTATTTCACCAGTAGAAAGAATCGAAACCCTCAAATAGGACTAGAGTAATGAATAAAGGTTTATTTAAGAAAATTATTTTCTTCGCTTGTTTGGTTTTTATGATCCAAGCGTTTGCAGGGAAAACAAAGGTTTTAGATATTAACTTTGATAGCAAAGGTCGCGAAGGAAGAGTTACGATTACTCTAGATCGTGAATTAAAGGAGTCTCCGGAGCTCTTTATTAAAGATAACTTTGTTCAAGTCTCAGTACCTGAGAGTATTGTATGGCCAAAGATTGAAAAGAAATTCTCACTTAATAAGAATTTTGATTCGAAGCTAATGGCCTATCAATTTGATAAGAATAAGGTCAGAATAAGGGCCATTTTACCTCAATCAATTAAGAGTAGGTCTGAGCAGGTTTCACTCCAGCTACAAGGTAAGAATATTGTTATCTCTTTTCCAAAGTTAGCTCGAAATGTTGGGAGAAGCCCTGCTGTCGTTGGTAAAGCTGAAGGTGTCAAAGCTTATGACGAGTCTTATCTAGAAAAGCTTCTAAGAGAGAAAGAAGAAAAACAAGCGCCTCTCGATTCTAAGGTAAAAGTTGAAAAAACAGTTGAATCTTTTTTGGTACCTAAGGATAAGGGTCAAAAAGTACAGAAAGATCAGGTCAAATTGGCCCTTTCTGGCAATGAAAAGAAAGAAAGTAACTTCTCTTTAACTACTTACGCTGGAAAATTTGTTGGATTCTTGGCCTTAGTCTTGCTTCTATTCTATGCAATTGTCACTTTCTTCAAAAAAGGGGCATTTAGCAAAGGAAAGCTAGGATTTCTCAATAGCACTAAGATGGTGGAAGTTCTCAACACTACTTATATTGGACCAAAGAGGAGCTTAATAATGATTAGGGCCCATAAGCAAGTCTTTTTGGTTGGAAGTTCTGAAAAAGGGCTTCATATGATCTCTGAAATGAATGATGTGAGTGGACTCTTTAAAGATGGGGAAAAACAAATCGCAGGAACAAACTTCGACTCAAATCTCGATGTTGCGGATAAGGAAGATAGATCTTTCAAGCTAAAAGAATTTCTAGAGGCCGGTGAAGAGAATTCTGATAACTACAGAAATCAGGATAATTCAGCTTTGAAGGCAATTGAGAAAGAAATGGTTGCAGCTAAAGAAAGCACAAAAGTGAAGTTCTCAGATCAAATTAAGAATAAGGTGAAAGGCCTTAAATCTTTACAATAGGGAAGGAATGAAAAGTATTCTAATTATTTTTGCGGCACTTTTTTCAAGCTCAGTATTCGCAAAAACGGGCTCTGTTGGTTTACCAGGGATGTCGTTAAATTTTGGTCAAGGAACCAATCTTGTCGATACTCTTCAAGTTTTGGTTCTCTTCTCCGTGCTTACTCTCGCTCCGGCTATCTTGATTCTCTGTACGTGCTTTACGAGGATTATCGTCGTCCTCTCATTTATGAGGCAAGCTATAGGTACTCAAAACTTACCTCCTAATCAACTTCTTGTTGGTTTCGCCTTATTTCTTTCAATATTTGTAATGAAGCCAACAGGGACAGCTATTTACGACCAGGCCATTCAGCCTTATATGAAGAAGCAAGTGACAACATCTGAAGCTTTGAGTGTTATTGAATATCACTTACGTGGTTTTATGAGTAAGCAGGTTAGAAAAGCAGACATAGGTCTCTTCTATGATATTACTGGAGATAAGGCACCAACAACGATAGCTGATGTACCTATTCACTTTCTTATACCGGCCTTTATTATTTCTGAATTGAAAACAGCTTTTCAAATTGGATTTCTTCTCTATATTCCCTTTTTGATTTTAGATATGGTTGTTGCTTCAGTTCTTATGGCCATGGGTATGATGATGCTTCCTCCAGTGGTTGTTTCACTACCTTTCAAATTACTTCTCTTTGTCTTAGTTGATGGTTGGCAGCTGGTAACGGGTTCAATTCTAAGATCATTCAACTAATAAGGACTCTTTATGGGCTACGACATTTTTTCAGAAATAACAAATCAGGCCATTAAAGTAACCCTTTATATTGCGTCTCCTATGCTATTAGGGGCACTCTTTATGGGTATACTCGTTTCTCTCTTTCAAGCCGTTACTCAGATTAATGAGCAAACATTATCCTTTATTCCTAAGGCCCTCGTTATTGTTGGAGCCATGGTTATATTTGCTCCATGGATGTCTGAAACTTTAACGAATTTTACGAAAGAGCTTATTTTAAGTATTCCTCAAATCATTACACAGAACTAGGAGAAGAATTCTTTGATAAATGTTTCTGTAATAGACATGAATGCTTTAACTTGCTTTTGGTTAGTCTTTACTAGATGGACACTTGTTATTATGCAGCTGCCTATCTTTGATAGTACTAGCATACCTAGCCTCGTAAAAATTCTATTCAGTCTTATTCTAAGTTTTACTTTCTTTCCTCTTGTTCAAGCAGAAGTTTATAAAGATATTGCCTATATGGGTGCTGACAATTTTTGGGCCTTAACGATTTTCTATACTGTAGTCAGTCTATTTATTGGTTACTTTGTAAAGTGCTTGATGACTCTCTTTACTGCATCAGGTTCTATAATAACTCAGCAAGTTGGCTTTGGTGCGATTGCCTATTTTGATCCCCAGAGTGCTAGTCGGATTGGTCCCTTTGAAAGCATGATTCAGTGGACGATGATCATTATTATTATTTGTTCTGGAGCCTTGCTCCCAATGTTTAAAGGAATTTTCAATTCCTTCTTTAGTATCCATGCTTACGATTTAGGAGTAATGGTTAAATCACCTGAGTATTTTATGACGGTTTTTAAAGGCTTATTTCACTCTAGCTTGCTCCTTGCAAGTCCTATGATCTTTACCAATATGTTGATTATGACTGTACTAGGAATTGTGGCCAGAACAGTCCCACAGATGAATGTGATTATGGTGAGCTTTGTTGTGAATATTGGTTTAGGCCTTATGGTCTTTGCAGCGAGTTCTAGTGAGTTTTTCAATGTGGCCTTTAAGCTTTATACGAATAAGTTAGGGAATTGGTTTCAATTTCTAATCTAGGTTAAGGAGATAGTTAAGCATGTCCGATGATGCAGACAGCGACGCAGAGAAGACCGAAGACCCCTCGCAATCACGAATTGATGAATTTCGGAATCGAGGGGAGGTTGCTTCTTCAAAAGAACTAAACAGTGTTCTGGTTCTTTCTGCTTGTATTCTGACCTTGTCGCTCTCTCTTGTTTATATTTTTGAAACTATGAGCCTATTTGTAGAATGGCTCTACTCTCTTGATGTCGCTTATGCATACTCAGCAAAGAGTTTTAAGACAATAGTCACAAAGACAGTTGTCACAGGTATTAAATGTATAGCACCAGTTCTATTAACTGCACTCTGTGTAGGGATACTCTCTAATATGGCCCAGGTTGGAATACTCTTTAGTCCTGAAGTTTTGGAATTAAAGCTGGATAGAATAAACCCTCTCAATGGAGTTAAGAAGCTTTTCTCAGCGAAGAGTTTAGTTGAAGCTGCAAAAGCCTTTATGAAGTTCCTCTTCGTCCTTTCTATAGTTTATTACGCACTTAAAGATGATATGAGCACTTATCAAGGCTACCTTCATTTGAGTTTTGTTGAAGGCTTCTTTCATGTGAAGGGAGTCCTCATAAAATTAGCATTTTCGATTATAGGTGGGATCTCAGTCATTGCTTTAGGAGACTTTGCTTATCAAAAAACAAGTTACCAGAAGAAGCTTAGAATGACGAAAGAGCAAGCTAAGAAAGAACATAAAGAGCAAGATGGTAATC